>CAZLYG010000437.1:0-4799 GCA_964563075.1 uncultured Steroidobacteraceae bacterium
TCAAATGCGGCATTGCGAGCTATCCGGACAACGGCCAGGAGGCCAACCAACTGGTGCAGAACGCTGAAGCCGCATTGAAGGAAGCGAAAACCTCAGGTGAGCGGTATTTGCACCATCGCCTGGAGATGAATTCCGCGCTCGCCGCACGCGTCGGCATGGAGCATCGGCTGCGCACGGCGCTGCAAGACAACCAGTTTGTCTTGCACTACCAACCCAAGCTCCAAGTGCAGACCGGGAGGATACTGGGCGCTGAGGCTCTGATCCGCTGGCAGGATCCGGACCAGGGCCTGGTCCCGCCCGGAACGTTCCTGCCCGTTCTGGAGTCGGCGGGTCTCATGCCTGCGATCAGTGCGTGGGCACTGCGGCAGGCCACCGCGCATTGCCGCGAGTGGCGCCAGGCTGGGCTGCCAGCGGTCAGAGTCGCTGTGAATATCTCACCCCCGGAGCTACGCCGCCGCGGCTTCGTTCAGGAGGTGATGGAGGCGGTCGGCTCGCTGGCCGACGATCCCCGATGGGGCATCGATATCGAAGTGACCGAGGGTGCTTTGTTCGGCGATTCCTCCTCCTGTGTTCACGCCTTGAGGTTGCTGCGCACGGCCGGCATGCGGATCGCCATTGATGACTTCGGGACCGGGTACTCCTCGCTCGGGCGCCTGTCGGAGCTGCCGATCGACAGTCTCAAGATCGACCGCGCCTTCACCAGCCGCCTGCCCACCGATCGCAAGAGCTGCACGCTGGTCGCCACGATCATCGAGCTGGCGCATGCCTTTGAGATGACGACCGTCGCCGAAGGCGTGGAGACGGCCGAGCAACTGGCTTACCTGGCGCGCGCGGGCTGCGATGAGTCGCAGGGTTTCCTCCACAGCCGTCCCCTGCCGAAATCGCAATTCGAGGTGCTGCTCGCGAGTGAACCGGAGCGCGCGGCTGCAGACGGCGCTCGCCTGTGCATCGATTCATGATGCCGCTCACGTCACGGACGCGTGCAAATGCCTACATCCACTGCTAATCGCGTGCCTCCAACAGCGGAGCAGACACAGGCGGATCTTCATGACCTGCTTGCCGCCGAGCGCTCCGAGCGGCTGCGTCTGCAACGCGAGCTCGATCTGCGCAACTGCGCTCTCGACTCCGCATCGACCCATTTCATGATCCTGGACATCACTCAGACACCGTGGAGGATCGCCTACGCAAACTGCGCCGTTGCCAAGGACCATGGTTATGATCCAAGCGAGCTGTTGGGTGCGAGTCCGGCGATACTGACATCACCGAGAGAGAACACAGCCGCTTTCGCCGACCTACGCTCGGCGGTAGCCGGCGGCGGCGCTGCGCGTACGGAACTGATCGCCCGCCGCCGGGACGGTTCGGCGTTCTGGGTCGGGATGTTTCTCACTCCGGTGCGTCCTGCCTCCGGTCCGATTACGCACTATCTGGCGATCGGAGCCGACATTACCGCAAGGCTCGCGCAGGAGCGCGAGCAGCGCGAGTTGCAAGCCCGGCTGCTGAGCGAAATGCAGGAACGCGAAAGAATGGGAATCGAGTTGCGCCTGGCGCAGAAGCTCGAATCGGTCGGGCGCCTGGCGGCAGGCATCGCGCACGAGATCAATACACCCATCCAATACATCGGCGATAGCGTCACTTTCCTGCGGACCGCGCAGGTCGACCTCGACGGCCTGCTCGGGATCTATCGAACCGCCTTCACGCAGTTGGCCGGAAATCCTTCCGCGCAGGCGGCGCTGGCCCCGGTCAGGCCCGCCGAGGAGGCCGCCGATCTGCCGTTTCTCAACACGGAGGTTCCAAAAGCCTTCCAGAGAGCCGCCGAAGGGATCGAGCGCGTGGCCGCCATCGTACGCGCCATGAAGGAGTTCGCGCATCCCGATGCTGTCGAGCAGAGCCTGGCCGACTTGAATCGTGCGCTCGAAACGACGCTGCTGGTGGCGCACAATGAATACAAGTACAGCGCCCAGATCGAGACGCAGCTCGGGGATCTGCCGCAGGTATTGTGCAATATCGGAGAGCTCAATCAGGTGTTTCTCAACCTGATAGTGAACGCCGCCCATGCCATCGCCGAATCGGGCAAGGATGCGAGCACCGGCCGCATCACGATCACGACAGGCGTGAGCGGCGACAGCGTCGCCATCGGCATCGCTGACAACGGCGCAGGCATTCCAAAGGAGAATCTGGAGAAGATCTTCGATCCGTTTTTCACGACCAAGCCGGTGGGTCGCGGAACGGGTCAGGGTCTGGCAATTACGCGCAACATCGTGGTCGAGAAGCACGGCGGCCGCATCGAGGTGCAGAGCGAGCCCGGACGCGGCGCGTGCTTCGTGCTGAGCCTGCCCATTGCAGGCCGACAAGCCGCCTCGTGAAGCGCATTCTTCTGGTGGACGATGAGCAGGCCGCGCTCGATGGCCTGCGCTATCGCTTTCACAGCATGCACCGCAAGTGGGAGATCGAGTGCGCGGACAGCGGGCCTGCGGCGATCGAGCGGATGCAAAGGCAGCCTCACGATGTGATCGTGACGGACTTGCGGATGCCCGGCATGGACGGAGCCGCGCTGTTGGAGATCGTGAGCATGCGCTGGCCGCAAACGATCCGCATCGTGCTCTCCGCCTACGAAGATCCGAAAGTAATGGCCCGGCTCATTCCGATCGCTCACCAGTATCTCAGCAAGCCCTGCGAGCCCGGGCAGCTGGAGGCTCTCATCGATCGTTGCCTGCTCTTGCAGGACATGCTCCAGGGCTCGCAATTGCGGGGGATCGTGGGTCGCATCCGCAAGCTCCCCGCGCTGCCACGAATCTATTCGGCTCTGCAGCGGATCGTCAATGACGATACCGTATCCGTAAGTGAGGTCGCGGGGCTCGTATCCACCGACTCGGCTATTGCCGCGCGTGTCCTTCAGATCGTCAATTCGGCTTTCTTCCGCCTGCCGCGGCGCATCACCAACATCGAGCAGGCCGTGAGCCACCTCGGATTCATCGCCATTCGCAACGTGGCAACATCGGTGGAGATCTTCTCGCAGTGGCCCGCCGCCATCTCCAGTCTATTCGACCAGGAAGCGCTGCAGTCCCACGCTCGCGCAGTGGCAGCCGCCGCGAGCTCGCTCACCGCGAAAACGCCGATGGCCGATGATGCGATGCTCGCGGGATTGTTGCACGACATCGGCTACTGGGTGCTGGCGCAGGAGTGTCCCGACGGGCTGAAGGCCGCCGTGAGTCTAGCTGCCTCCGAGCAGATCCAGTTGCATGAAGCCCAGACGCGCGTGCTCGGAGCATCCCACGCTGAAGTGGGCGCGTATCTGCTGGGCATCTGGGGCCTGCCGTATTCCGTCATCGAAGCGGTAGCTCATCATCATCAGCCCGAGCGAGTGGCGCACTCGAGTTTCGATGTTCTCGCGGCCCTGGCCGTCGCTCATTCCCTCGTACGACAGGACGACTCCAGCGCGTTCCAGGTCGCGGTCCCGCCCGATTCAGGCGTCGATGAGCGCTATCTGGGCTCCATGAAGGCACCTTTCGACTGGGGCGAGGCGCAGCGGCGTGTAGCCGAGAGCAGTGAGTGGAGAGAGGTATCACCGTGACCAAACAGGATTCGCCCCGCGTTCTGTGCGTGGACGACGAGGCCCGCGTCGTCGAGGGTCTCGCTCTGCATCTGCGCAAAGACTACGAGGTCCACTCAGCCGTGAGCGGCGATGAGGCCCTGAAGTTGCTCAAGAAGATCGGCGGCGCCGCCGTCATCATCTCGGACATGCGGATGCCCGGCATGGACGGTGCAACACTGCTGCACAAAGTGAGGAGCTCCTATCCCGAGATGACACGCATCCTGCTCACCGGTGAGCCGGGGCGGGACGCGGCCGTTGCCGCGATCAACCAGGCGCAGATCTTCCGCTTCCTCACCAAGCCCTGCCCACCCGAGCAACTGCTCGATGCCGTCGAAGCCGGTGTCATGCAAAATCGACTGGTGATCGCCGAGCGCTCGATTCTGAAGGAGACCCTGATCGGCTGCATCAAGGCCCTGATCGATGTGCTGGCGATCACCCATCCGGTGGCGTTCGGTCGCGCCAGCCGCGTCAAGCGCCTGGCGATGGAGTTCGCCGCGGTGCTCAGTGGCGGCGACTACTGGCAGCTCGAAGCCGCCGCCATGCTCTCGCAAATCGGCTATCTGTCCTTGCCTGCGCCGCTCGTCGAGAAGCTCTACAACGGCGATCCTCTCACGCCCGAGGAAGAGACTCTCGCCAGTGGCGTGCCGGAGGTGGCCATGACGCTGCTGGAAAACGTCCCGCGCCTGGATCCGGTCATTCAGATCCTGGCCGCTCTCAGCTGGACCGACGAGCAACTCGCACGGCTCGGTGAGGGGACCATTGGACTGGGTGCGCGAATCCTGGGACTCGTTCTCGATTACGACAGCCTCCTCACCCAGGGCAACTCGACGGACGTGGCGGTGCAGACACTACGATCGCGAGCGGCGCGGTTCGGTGAGGCGCTGATCGAGAAATTCGCCCATCACGTAGGAGCCGGATCCGGCCAGACGGAGGCTCGGCAGATCCCGCTGCGGGCCGTCACGCCGGGGATGATCATCATGCAGGATGTGCGCACTCACCTCGGCACGCTGCTGGTGCCGCGCGGCTTCGAGGTCTCGCGGTCCTTCCTGGAACGGATCCGCAATTTCGGGCCGGAGCTGCTGAACGAGATCGTCCGGGTGCAAATCCCGGCTCCGAAAGCCGCCCGCCCCTGAAGAGACCGGATTGGTGGGCGCTGACGGGATCGAACCGCCGACATTCGCCGTGTAAAGGCGACGCTCTACCAGCT
>CAZLYG010000438.1:0-1400 GCA_964563075.1 uncultured Steroidobacteraceae bacterium
ATCGAATCTGAAGTCCCACCCCCCGACGTTCACCTGCTGACCTGGTGCCATCGCTACGTCACGTTCGATGGTGAATGACTCCACCGTAGTGATCGAGATGACGGCCAACCCCAGGCCGATGTGCGCGATCGTCATGCCGATCACGCTGCGCGGCATCGACAGCTTACGGCGCCAGCGATCGATGGGATCGATGAGCGAGGAAAGAATGATCCAGACACCGAGCGTCGCGGCAACCGGCGTCAACACCTTGCCGTGCGAGTAGATGCCATAGACCAGGCCAGCCGCGATGACGGCCGCCACGATCAGGGTGAGGAGCAGGACGCGCATTGCATCACCGAGCCTGCCCCGCTTCCACTTTGCATTGATACCCATCGCCAGCAATGCCAGGAGCTGCACCATGGAGAGATCGAAGGTGGGATTGAAGTACGGCGCGCCCACTGACAAGGTGCCGAGTCCCAGCGAATCCGAGATCAACGGCGCGAGCGTCCCGCCCAGGACCGTCGCCGCGGCGATCACGAGCAGGATGTTGTTGAAGAGCAGGAAGGACTCGCGGGCGCCCAGATCGAAGCCGGCCTTCGATTTCAACAGGGGCGCGCGCCAGGCGTACAGCCCCAGCGCGCCGCCGATCATGATGATCAGGAATGTCAGGATGAACATGCCGCGGCGCGGATCCGCGGCGAAGGAGTGAACCGACACGAGCACGCCGGAACGGACGAGGAAGGTACCCAGCAGACTGAGCGAGAACGCGAGAATCGCCAGCAGCAGCGTCCAGCTCTTGAACAGGCCTCGCTTGTCCGTGACCGCCAAAGAGTGGATGAGCGCGGTGCCCACCAGCCAGGGCATGAAAGAGGCGTTCTCCACAGGATCCCAGAACCAGTAGCCGCCCCATCCCAACTCGTAGTAAGACCACCAGCTTCCCAGCGCAATGCCGCAGCTGAGGAAACACCACGCCGCCGTGGCCCAGGGGCGTGTCCAGCGCGCCCAGAGCTGGTCCATCTTTCCCTGCAGCATGGCCGCGCCGGCGAAGGCGAACGCGACGGCGAAGCCAACGTAGCCCGTGTAGAGAATCGGGGGATGAGCCGCCAGCGCCGGATCCTGCAGGATCGGGTTCAGGTCAACCCCATCGGGGGGCGGCGGGTCGATGCGCAGGAAGGGGTTCGAGGTGCCGAGCGTGAACAGCAGGAATCCAAAGCTGATGACGCCCAGCACCCCCAACACCCGGGCCGCAAAGGGGCGCGGGAGCTTCGTGCCGACGAACGCGACTGCCACCGTCCAGGCCGCCAGCAGCAGGATCCACAGCAACAGCGAGCCCTCGTGCGCACCCCACAGAGCCGCTACCCGGTAGAACAGCGGCAGCGCGGAGTTGGAGTTCTCTGCTACGTAGCGGACGGAGAAATCGT
>CAZLYG010000438.1:1410-4787 GCA_964563075.1 uncultured Steroidobacteraceae bacterium
CCCCACGAACGAGGCGATCAGGCAGCCAACCGAAGTCGCTACCATCACGAACTGCCCCGCAACCGCAGGTGTTACCGCTGCCGCCCACCGCTCACGACCGAGCGCGGGTCCGACGATGCCGAAGAACGCCTGCAAGGCTGCGAGCAGCAATGCGAGAATCAGGGCGAATTGACCGAGTTCGGGAAGCATTACGGGCCTGCCGGATTGGTTTGAGGCGCAGCCTGCGCAAGCGGCGGAGCAGCGTGCGATTGCAACTGCGAGGACGGCGCAGCGCCAGCCGGCGGCGCAGATGCCGGGGTCTGCGGAGTCTCGGGAATGTTCATGCGCGCCTCACCGTGTCGCTTCAGCGACTTCGTGACGGCCGGGGGCATGTATTTCTCATCGTGCTTGGCCAGCACCTCGTCGGCGACGAACGTGCCATTCACCAGGCGGCCGTGGGCCACTACGCCGGTCCCCTCGCGGAACAGATCAGGCAGCACTCCGCTGTAGGTGACGGGCACTTCGCTGTTGAAATCGGTCACGACGAAGTGAAGCTCGAGGCTCCCGGCATCGCGGTGCACGCTGCCCTTCTCCACCATGCCACCGAGCTGGAAGCGATCACCGGCGGGCACCTTGCCCGAAACCACCGCCGTGGGATCGAAGAAGAACATGACGTTCTGCCGGAAAGCCATGAGGGCGAGCGCGGTGGCGATGCCGGCGCCGGCGAGGATCCCGAGTACCACTGTCATGCGCCGCTGGCGTGGAGTCATTGCGTTTCTCCCCGCATTATCAGCCGCCGCCGAGCATCCTGCCGTGCCTGGCGCAACGAGCGGCGCGCCCAGACGATGTTGAGGATGATGCCTGCGGCGACGATTCCATACGAAGTCCACACGTAGAAGGCGTAGCCGCCCATGTCGAGAAATTGAATCATGCGCTCACCACATCCCGGATCCAGCTCGCGGCGCGCTCCCGGTTCAGTACCTCCGCGCGCAGGCGCGTCATCAGCAATGCCGCGAACAGCAGGGTGAATCCCAGGAACATCGCCAGGATCGGGATGTACATCTCCGGCGGCATCGAGGGCTTGCCGAACTTCATCAACGAAGGCGCCTGATGGAGCGAGTTCCACCAGATCACCGAGAAATGAATGATGGGGACATCGACGACGCCCACGATGGCGAGCACCGCGCTCACACGGTCGGCCCGCTGCACATCATCGAACGCGGAGCGCAGCCCGATGTACCCCAGATAGAGAAACAACAACAGCAGCTCGAACACGATCCGCGGATCCCATGCCCAGTACGTTCCCCACATGGGCTTGCCCCACAGCGATCCGGTGGCAAGGCACAGCACCGTGAAGGACGCGCCGATCGGTGCGCAACTGGCCGCAACGGCGTGCGCAATCTTCATTCTCCAGATCAGTCCGACCGCCGCAGCCACCGCCATCACCGTGTAGACCATGACGGACATGTAGGCAACGCCCACGTGCAGAAAGATGATCCGGTAGCCATCGCCCTGCTGATAGTCCGCCGGCGCCACGAACAACCCGGCGTACAGGCCATACGCGATGAGCAGCCCCGCGGGCCACGCGAACCACGCAGTCAGGCGGCCCGCCAACCCATAGATGTACGGGGGCGAGCCGAGGCGATGAAACCAGGTCCAGGCCATTACTTCGATCCCTACTCCAAACTGATCCGCACGGCCACTGCCGCAGCCAGCGGCGCGAGCGTGATGCCGAGCACGGCAAATGCGCCGAGCAAATACAGCGGCGCTGCGTAACTTTCCGCGCCGATCGCCAGCTCGGTGGCGCGCGCGCCGAAAATCAAAACGGGCACCGACAACGGCAGAGTAAGCAGCGGAAGCAGCGCACCGCTGCGCCTGACGCCCAGCGTCAGTGCCGCGCCAATGGATCCGATCAAGCTCAGCGCGGCGCTACCGATCACCGTTGCGGCCACGATCCCGGCAACCGATCCGATCGGCGCACCCAGCGAGAGTGCCGCCGCAGGTGCCATGATCGCCAGCGGCAACCCGGTCAACAGCCAGTGTGTGGCCATTTTTGCCAGCAGCAACCAGGTCAGTGACTGGCCGGACAATGCGTATTGCTCGAGCGTCCCATCGTGCGCGTCGTCGCGAAACAGAAATTCTAGTGCCAGCAGCGAGGACAGCAACGCGCCGATCCAGACGGCTGCCGGAGCGATGCTGCGCAATTTCGCGGGCTCCGGGCTGATTCCAAGCGGGAACAAGGCAGTGACGATGGCAAAGAAGATGAGTGGCTGTATCCATTGACCACGCTTGCGGAAGGCAAGTTTCAGGTCGCGCCCCATGACCAGCGCAGCGGCCTGCAGTGGGGAGCCTGTCTGCGACGAGCTGGCGGTCTGCGACGAGCTTGCGGTCTGCGACGAGCTCGCGCTCTGTGGCGAGCTCACGGCCTGTGGCGGGCTGGCGCTCTGCGGTGAGTTCCCCGCCTCTGGTGAGCTCACTGCCGGGGCCCCGATTCCAGCTGCGCCGCCAAGATGCGCTGAGGCGCCGTATTCATTCACCGGCGAGCTCGAGGCGCCGCACACCTGGCGCAGCAATGCCGAGATCGTGATGGATGGCCGCCACCGCAACTCCGCCACCCGCCAGATGGTCCGCGATGAGGCGGCTGACCAGCTGCTGCCCCTGCGTGTCCAGATTGGTCGTCGGCTCGTCCAGCAGCCACAGGGGAGCCGCCATCAGAATGAGACCCGCCAGGGCCACCCGGCGCTTCTGGCCCGCGGAAAGGGTGCGTACCGGCCTGTCGCTCCAGTGCGCGCCGCCCACGCGCTCCAGCGCTGACTGGACGTCTTTCTGGAGGAGCCGCCGCCGCAGTCCTACCCAATACCCCACGTTCTCCACCGCGGTCAGGTCACTTTTTAACGGCGGTTCGTGCCCGATATAGGCCAATTCGCTGTGATATCCATGCAGATCATCGCGAATCGATTTTCCCCGCCAGTCGATCCGCCCCTCCTCGGGGTACATCAGTCCCGAGAGCGTTCGCAGCAGGCTCGTCTTTCCGGTCCCGTTGGGACCGGTGACGAGCAGGCACTCGCCCGCCGCGACGCTCAGGCTGAGGCCCCGCAGCACATGCCGATCCCCCCGCCACAGGTGCAGGTTGTGAGCTTGGAGGCTGCGATCGGACATGGCTCCTGCGGGTGCCGCCTGGATTGCGCGGGAGTCTCGCAAATTCAGTGGTTTATCGCCATGAGCAAAAGCGTCTGCGGACGGCTTCAGGGCTGAGGTTTTCTGTAGAATTGTGCTCTTCACCCGTGCCCGGGTGGCGAAATCGGTAGACGCAAGGGACTTGAGTGAAATTGAGCACCCGGTCAGCGGAAACGCCCGGTGTGAATGGGGTCAAAGTCGGTGAACCAGCAGCACGTCGC
>CAZLYG010000439.1:0-4786 GCA_964563075.1 uncultured Steroidobacteraceae bacterium
GATGCAATCGTCATGAGCAGCACAACCCACGCAGTACGCTCTATCGCCTCGCCTTGTAACTCTCGTCGGAACTCCTCCTCCGCCCCGTACTGCACTGGCGCGTGCAGATTGACGGTGACTCCGGCACCGAGAGCAGCGCCCAACAATGTCCGCAACCCGGCGCTCGACTGTGAACTGGGCTCGTAAGCAAACGGGATGACGCTCGCGCTCTCCAGCGCAACCCCGCCGGAGGCGCCGATCAGGAGAGTCCGGGCATGCGCGAGCAGGGAGGCTGGAAGCGGCGGGCTGCGCGACAGCCGCCACAACTTGAAGCGTGTCAGAGCCGCGAGAATCACCCGCGGGATCACGATGTAGAGAGCCGCCGTAAGGGCAATGAGGTGAATCCAGTTGGCCGCCTGCCCACCTCCCGAGGTGCCCGTCCAGCGCAGTGTCGCGATAGTATCGGTGGGAGGCACCGACAGGCCGCTGATCAGACCCGCGGGTCCGTAGAACAGCACCGCGAGCCTATGCACTGCCGGTGCAGCGAGGAAGGTACTCTCCCAGCCCGCTTCGTAACGAAACACGAGCCCGCGAAGATATAACCCCAGAATCAAACCGAGGGCGACGCACGCGGCTGCGAGATGCATCAGCAGCTTGGCGCGCTCCAGCAGCAGCGGGTGCACGACAGCGGCCCACTCCGATGTGAAACGCTGCAGGGCGGTCGCCAGCGGAGCGTTGAAGCGGGTCGATTGATGCAGAAGCGAGGCGACACGCCGCCCGATCCAACGCTCGTACACGCGCCCGGACCAGAACCCCCCGGCACCGGGTCCGAGGCCGCCATGGCGCCGACGCCTGATCCGGGCCACGATCAGTACGGCGTACACGAACAGGTTCCACGCCACCAGCCCGATCAGAGGGAAGCTCAGAATGTTGATCCGGTGGCTGCCGTCGAGCGCTGACAGGCTCAGCCCGAGAAGCGTCGCCACCACCAGGGCGGTCCGTCCGAGCCACGTCAGGCCGGCGGCAACCGCCAGAACATGATCCACGGCGGGAGAGCGGGCACGCACTCGCTCCAACAGCCATTCTGCGCGGTGAGCGAGGAAGCTTTCCGCGGAACGCGACAGGACTGTGCCGTGAATCTGCGCGTCCGCGGAGCCGCCTCGGGTAGCTCGCATCGCATCGCGGGTCGCTTCGGCTCGATCGGCCGGAGGAAGCACGTCGCCGCCGCGATCGGACTCCTCGATCGACTGGACCAGCAGAACCGTGCGCAGTCTCTGGATGTTCACACACCACCGGTGCGGAACCTGCCGGCAGGCTCCTTCAGTCCATCCTCTGGACCTTGACGGCCAGCAGCGCACCGCCATCGTCGCGCTCGATCCCGATCTCGATGGGCCGACAGCAGATCTGACAATCCTCGACGTAGCCCGGATCGTTGGTCGTCAGGTCGATGCGGGTCTCGAAGCGCTCGCCACAATAAGGGCACTGCACCGAGACGAATTCCTCCGGCATCACGCGTCCCCCGGGCGATGCGCCGGGCTCGTACACGGGCTCGAGGCCGTACAACTCGTCGATGCTGCGGGCATCGACGCTTGCAATGCGGTCCTTCAGGGCGCGGAGCGGGGCAGAAGGGGCTTTTCGTCTGTGCACGTGGACATTCTACGCGAGGTCGGTGCACGGGCGGCACATCGCTCGTGCGGCTTGCCTGGCTATAGCCGGTAAGCCCGCTTGGGCAACCGGTAGGCCAGGTCGGAAGCCACCTCGGCGGCCTCATCGATCTCCAGACGGTGCTCAGCGACCAGCCGGGCCAGATATGCGCAGTCCACGCGCCGCGCGACGTCGTGGCGCGCCGGTATGGACAGGAATGCCCGTGTGTCGTCGTTGAATCCGACGGTGTTATAGAACCCGGCTGTCTCGGTCGTGTGCTCACGGAAACGCAGCATTCCCTCCGGGCTGTCGTGAAACCACCAGGCCGGCCCCAGCTTCAGGCACGGGTAGTGTCCTGCAAGGGGCGCGAGCTCGCGGCTGTAGCTCGTCTCATCCAGCGTGAACAGGATGAGCGCGAGGCGCTTGTCGTTCCCGAAGCGATCCAGCAGCGGCTTCAGCGCGTGCACGTACTCGGTGGCGGTGGGAATGTCGCCGCCTTTGTCGCGGCCGTACTCCTCGAACAGGCCACGGTTGTGATTGCGGCAGGCTCCGGGGTGGATCTGCATGACCAGGCCATCATCGAGGCTCATTGCGGCCATCTCGACAAGCATCTGGGCGCGGAACAGCTCCGCCTCCTCCGCCGTTGCCTGGCCGGCGATCACGCGGCCGAACAGTCGCTGGCAGGACTTGGCATCCAGGTCTGCGGTGCGCGCGGTCGGATGGCCATGGTCGGTGGCCGTGGCACCGGCTTTGGCAAATACCGCGCGCCGGGCGCGGTGCGCGCGCAGGTAGCCGGGCCACGAGAACACATCCTCGCCCGTCAACACACCGAATTCTGCGAGCGCTGCGCCGAACTGCTCGTGCTCCGGATCGACGACCATGTCGGGGCGGTAGGTCGTGATGACGCGGCCTCCCCACCCGCTCTCGCGGATCTGACGGTGTGACTCCAGAGGGTCCAGCGGTGACTCGGTTGTTGCCAGCACCTCTATGTTGAATCGCTCGAACAGGGCGCGTGGTCGAAACGCATCGGTGCGCAGAGCTGCGCCGATCGCATCGAAGTACGCATCCGCGGTGGTGGCATCCAACGCCACGTCGAGACCGAACACCTGCGTGAACACGTGATTGAGCCAGAGCGCCGACGGGGTTCCGCGGAACAGATAGAAATGGCTGGCGAACAGCCGCCAGGCTTCGCGCGGATCCGCGCCTGAGGGACCCCGGCGTGAAGCTACGCCCAGACTCTCCAGGTCGACGCCCTGGCTGTAGAGCATGCGGAACAAATAGTGATCCGGCGCGAGCAGCAACTCGGTTGCATTACCGAACGGCTCATTGCGTGCGAACCATGCGGGATCAGTGTGTCCGTGGGGACTGACGATCGGCAGCGACCGCACGCTCGCGTAGAGCTCGCGCGCAATCGCGCGAACAGCCGAATCCGCGGGAAACAGACGGTCATCGTGCAAAACGAGCGCTTTCGCCATGATGGCCATGATACCCTGGCCTGCGGCGCAACTGGTAACCGGTGTCACGGCCGGGATGCTCGCGATTGATGCCAGCGTCCCGATTGATGCCAGCGTCGCGATTGACGCCAGCGCGCAGTTCCCCGGCTATTTCGGAGGCTGAGTGGATTCCCGCACGACCAGATGCGGCGCCACACGAACGGCGGTGCTGCCTTCACTCTCCTCGGATCCCTTGGGCGCAATCAGCATGGCCGCGCCGAGCCGGCCCATCTCCCGGATGGGCAGCCGCATCGTCGTCAATGCCGGTGTGAGACGCGAGGCCATCGGCATGTCATCGAAGCCGATGACGGACAGCTCGTCCGGAATCGCGATGTGCATCCGATACGCCGCTTTGTAGACCCCGGCCGCCATCTCGTCGTTGCTGGCAAAAATGGCGGTGGGACGCGGGCGTTGTGCGAGCAAGGCCTCGGCGCAGGCGACGCCTGACTCAAACGTGTAGGCACCCTCGACGATCATCTCCGGAGGCACCGACAGCCCGCGCTTTTCGAGAGCGCCGATGAAACCGCTCTGCCGCTCGTGCGCCGAGCGATTCTGTTGCGGGCCCGCTATGAACCCGATGCGCCGATGCCCCAAGGCCTCCAGGTAGTTCGCCGCTTCAGCGGTGGCTTCACGATCGTTGGATACGATCATCTTGGAGCTGTTGTCGATGCGCACGGAAGCGAGACGCACGCATTGGCAGTCTATCTCCTGCAGGGTGCGCGCGAGGGACTGATCTTCCGAAACCGGCGGCAGGAGAATCACCCCGTGGAGCTTCTGGCGCTCGACGAAACGTCGCACGCCTGGAACGAAGTCCTCGCTGAAGCGGTCGCACGGGTGGACGACCAGCTCGAAGCCTGATCCACGCAGCGCGTCCAGCGCCCCGTCCTGACTGTGTACGATGTACTGCGCGTTCGGATTGTCATACACGAGCCCGATGAGGAACGACCGACGAAACGCCAACCCGCGCGCCTGCGGATCCGGTGCGTAACCGATGCGCTGAATGACGGCGTCGATCTTGGCGCGCGTTTCATCTCTGACGAAGGGAGACTGGTTGATGACCCGCGAGACGGTCTTCTTCGAGACGTTCGCGAGACGCGCAATGTCGTTGATGGTGGCGCGCCTGCCGTGGGGCACCTCCATGCGCGCCTCACCGCGATTGGGCGCTTCTCCCCGCGCGCTACTCGGAGCTTCCCCTCGTGCGCCGCCCTTGCCGGGGCCGGCCGATTTGGCTTTCGCCATGCAGATGTCGTCCGGCGCCGTGCGCCTGATTGGCTCGCTGTTGGGCGGCAGTCTACGAGAGATCGGGGCCTCTGGACAAAAGGCCGCGGCCCCTCTTAAATGACACCGGTTACTACCCTTCAATTCGCACCGCCGTGCCCCACTCTCTTGCCCAGTCCGCCCTGGCCCAGTCCACCCTGGCCTCGCTCCCACCTCAGGTCCAGCGCCCGCACTACGATCGCGGCCGCCTGGTCACGGGCATCGTTCATTTCGGCCCGGGCGCGTTTCACCGGGCGCACCAGGCATGGTTCGTCGAAAACCTGCTGTCCACGGACCCGAGTTGGGGCATCTGCGCAGTCTCGTTGCGCAGCACTGATCTGCGCGACGCGCTGGCGCCGCAGGATGGCCTGTATACCCTCGTCACGCTCGATGCAGAAACCTCCTATCAGGTC
>CAZLYG010000440.1:0-4780 GCA_964563075.1 uncultured Steroidobacteraceae bacterium
CAGTCTGCTCCCGTTGGCCGCTTGGGTACCCCTCCGCGAAAACGAGCCGCGTATTTTGATTTCCGCTACCCGGAGTGTCAATGAGTCTTGGCGCGCTATTTGCTAGCCCGGGGGTCTTTCCCGGGCCGGGCGGCCTTGGCTCGCCGGTCCGGAAGCGGCGTCTTCGAGGCGCCGGACCAGGGAGGCTTCAGCTCGGCGCGACGTGCCGGGCCTGAGGTCCCTCGGTAGCTCGACGGGGCCGTACCGCACCCGAAGCAGCCGGCTTACCTCGAATCCCACGGCGTTCCAGAGCCGGCGCACCTCGCGATTGCGGCCCTCATGGAGCACGACTCTGAAGGTCGAATGGCTGGCGTCGTCCTCCCGCTGCCCCGCACCCTCCCGCGAAATCCGGTCGAACCGGGCGGGTCCGTCTTCCAGCTTCACCCCCGACAGAAGCTGCCGGATCACGGCGGGAGCCGGCCGGCCGCGAATCCTGACCAGATACTCCCGCTCGATCTCGCTCGAGGGGTGCATCAACCGGTGGGCCAGCTCCCCGTCGGTCGTAAAGAGCAGCAGCCCCGAGGTATTGACGTCCAGCCGGCCCACGTTGATCCACCGGCCCCGGGACAATGCCGGCAATCTCTCGAATACGGTCGGGCGGCCCTGCGGATCCTGCCGCGTGGTCACCTCCCCGAGGGGCTTGTGGTAGAGGAGCAGCTCGCCGGAGGTGGCGCCCTGCACAGCAGCGGCCAGATCCAGGCGACGCCCGTCCAGGCAGAGCTCATCCGCTGCGGTGGCGCGATCGCCCAGCTGCGCGACCCGGCCGCCGACCGTGATGCGGCCTGCCCGAATCCACTCTTCGATATTCCGCCGCGAGCCCAGGCCGGCATCCGCGAGGAGCTTTTGAATCCTGATCATGTTCGTCCGGCGGGCGCAGCTATTATAACGGGCGGGTCTCAACAGATGACCGGCCGTTCCTTGTGACGGCCGGCCTGGGGAGCGTAATAAGGGGAATCGTATGATCTACGAAAATATCCTGGGCACCATCGGCAAAACGCCTATCGTCCGAATCAATCGGCTGGCGCCCAGGCACGTCACGATGTATGTGAAGTGCGAGTTCTTCAATCCATTGAGCTCCGTGAAGGACCGCCTCGCGATCGGCATCATCGAGGACGCCGAGCGCCGCGGCACGCTCAAGCCGGGACAGACCGTCATCGAGGCGACCTCCGGCAACACCGGGATCGCACTCGCGATGGTCTGCGCCGCCAAGGGATATCCCTTCGTGGCCATCATGGCCGAGACATTCTCGGTCGAGCGCCGCAAGATCATGCGCATGCTCGGGGCGAAGGTCATTCTCACTCCCGCGGCGGGACGCGGGCAGGCCATGGTGGCCAAAGCGCGCGAGCTGGCCGAAAAGCACGGCTGGTTCCTGGCCCGCCAGTTCGACAACGAGGCCAACCCGGCCTACCACCGCAACACGACTGGCCCGGAGATCCTGCAGGACTTCGCCGGCAAGCGCCTGGACTACTTCGTCTCTGGCTGGGGGACGGGGGGAACATTGACCGGGGTAGGCCAGATGATCCGGCTCGCCCGTCCCGATACCCAGGTGATCGCGGCGGAGCCGGCGGCTGCGCCCCTGCTGTCCGGCAAACCCTTTGCACCGCATAAGATCCAGGGCTGGACGCCGGACTTCCTGCCTGCCGTCCTCAGCCGGGAAGTGTCCCATCGGATCGTGACGGTCACGGATGCGGAAGCCATCGAGAGCTCCCGCGCGCTCGCCCGGAAGGAAGGCATCTTTTGTGGCATTTCCTCGGGCGCAACCTTTGCCGCAGCGCTGAAAGTCGCCGCAGAAGCCGATAACGGAGCGGTCATCTTGGGCGTGCTCCCAGATACCGGTGAGCGCTATCTCTCCACACCTTTGTTCGAGGGCATCGCCGAGGATGGCGATCCAGAGCCTTGAGTGCGGTAATCAGGAAATCTGTGCCTGAGCAACGCGAGTCCATGGATGCGCGCCGCTATGCGCCTCTGCCCGATCCGTTCCCGATGTGGCGCGGCGGCGAGCTGCACGGTGCCCGCATCGCTTATGAGACCTGGGGCGAGCTGAGCGCGGCGCGCGACAACGCTCTGCTGCTGTTCACCGGTCTGTCGCCGAGTGCCCATGCGGCCTCCTCGAACGCGGACCCCTCGGACGGCTGGTGGCAACGGATGATCGGTCCGGGGCTGGCCATCGATACCGATCAGTACTTCGTCATCTGCGTCAATTCCCTGGGCAGCTGCTTCGGCTCGACGGGACCCAGCTCCGATGACCCCGCCACCGGCAAGCCTTATCGGCTGAGCTTCCCCGACCTGTCGGTCGAGGATATCGCTCGTGCGGGATACGAGACGGTCCAGTCGCTGGGCATCGAGCGGCTGAGCGCCATTGCCGGGCCCTCACTGGGGGGAATGGTCGTATTGGCCTATGCCGCTCTGTTTCCGGGGGCGACCCGCCGGTTGATCAGCATCTCCGGTACGCCTGCCGCTTCACCGTTCGCGATCGCGTTGCGTTCCATTCAGCGCGAGGCGATCACGAGCGATCCGGACTGGCGTGAAGGCAATTACACGGCATACAGTCCGCCGCGCACCGGCCAGCGCCTCGCACGCAAGCTCGGCACCGTCACATATCGTTCGGCTGCAGAGTGGCAGCAGCGGTTCGACCGCGAGCCGATCCGGCCCGACATGAAGCGGGGCGATCCGTTTGCCTCGGAATTTGCCGTGCAAGGCTACCTCGAAGCCCAGGCCAATCGCTTCGTGTCGGCATTCGATGCCAATTGTTATCTGTATCTGTCGCGCGCGATGGATCGCTGGGACCTGAGCGTGCACGGCAACCACGAGACCGTGCTCGCGCGCTCGAAAATCGAGCAGGCCCTCGTCATCGGTGTCGAGACCGATCTGCTGTTTGCGATTGCCGAGCAGCGCTCGCTGGCGCAATCGATGGAGAGGGCGGGCATCAGCACGCGCTTCGCGCCCCTGCAGTGCATCGAGGGGCACGACTCGTTCCTCATCGACATCGAGCGCTTCGGACGCGAGATCCGGGGCTTCCTCAACCGGAGCTGAGCACGTTCCAGTGCTCGCCGCCATCGGTGGTCGTGTAGGTCACCTGGCCGCACGCCGTCCTGATCTTCAGCCCGCTCTCGTCCTGAAACGAAATAGCGGCACAGGTGCCGAGCGGCAGATGCCGCACCTGCCATTCGCCGCCGGAGCGCGCACGCACGTAGAACGGATTGGGTGTTTTCTCCGTCCAGGCAAACACACGCGGCTGCAGATAGATGCCCGATTTGAGCAGCGTGATTTCGCGGATATCCTTCACCTCGGCGGGAATCTGCAGGTTCTCGAATCGCGGGCTGTCCGGGGTGGCCGACATCACGCGCGCCGGGCTGCGCTCGAACACCAGGAGCATCGTGTCGTCGTGCACGAACCCGAAGTCACCGTGGTACCAGGGCTGATCGGCCTTCTCCTTCCGATCGACGACACGAGTCCAGCTGGATGCATCGTCGGTGCTCGCATAGATCTCGAATGAGCTCGTAGCGAGGATGGCGAGGTTGTCGCCGGCCACATAGACCGGATAGTGGAAGTCCACACCCTGCGGGCGGGATCGCAACTGCGGGTGTCCGGCCCGCGTGATGAACACACGTCCATCGGTGGTCTGATAGGAGAATCGATCGTGGGTGCGGTCTTCTCCGCTTGCAGTGAGACCCGCGGTGGTTCCCGCATCGATCAACCTGATGAGAGTGCTGTTCTTGCGCCGGTCGTGCTCGATGACCGCCAGCGTACCGGCGGGGCCCGCAACGTAGCGCAGGTGTGGCGCTTTCTGAGAAAGTTGGGATGCGATGTAGACCCGGAGCCGTTTCAGCTGATCGGCATTCAGGTAGTTGCCGGGCGCGAGCTGCATCGACTCAGGATGCATGGAGGCAGCCAGGAGCGGAAAGCGCGCCTTGAAGAGTGCTGCCGCATCCGCCGAGTTGTCCACGAATACATAGTTGAATTCGCCGCTCTGACTGCCGAGGGTGTGCGGCACGACGACAATCTCACCGAGGTTGGTGATCTCACCGGCGCGCACTGTAAACGTGCGCTGTACGGGCCAGGACGTGTACTCGGTGGTCGTCACGGTGACGCCATTGAACGATCCACCGTAGCCCCCGCTCGGGCGGGCAAAGCTGTCGAGTGTGTATTGTCCGGGTGGGAGCTCCGCGGAATAGGTATCGTCGGAAATGGCTCCCTTGTTGTGCCCGCCGTACATGGCCATCATCCCCTCGGTGAACTGACCGACGATGTGGACCTCCGCGAACACCATGCCCTTCCCCGAGCTCAGGGCGGTCGCGCTCGCTGAGACAGGCCCGACGTTGAGAGGAGTTATGCACCCACTCATGAGGACGCACGACAGAACCGCCAGCCAGTTGAGTCTCATGCTGATCTCCCTATGCCTGCGTGACAGCAGCCGAGGGCGCGCAGCATTACGCCGGGCACAAGGCACGGTCTGCGATGTGGATCACGCTCGGGCGCACCGGGCGCGCTAACCGGAACGCGTTTCGCAGTCTGACGGGGGTTCGAATCAGCCGGAAGTCTCAGGTTCCTCGCCGGGCAGCCCGAAGCCGAGTAAGGGGGGCAGGGGACAATGCAGCAGCGCGCACACGGCGCGCAGCAACTCTGCCTCCTCGACCGTCATGATGTCATCGCTGGTGATCGTCTTGACGAGTCCTTCGATGAGGGCCTTTTTGGCGAAGGGGTGGAGGTCTTCCAGACGCGGCAACGCATCGCTCAACCG
>CAZLYG010000441.1:0-4779 GCA_964563075.1 uncultured Steroidobacteraceae bacterium
TTGCTGACCGAACAGCGCTCCCTGGCGGATGCCGCCGAGGCGCACGGCACGCTGGCGGGATGCCTGTGCGCCGCTGTCGGATACCGGTTCGAGGATTGGATGCACGAGATCCTCCCCGAAGGGCGCGCGGATGCGCTGTCGACCGCCGCGTTACGTCAGCTCTATCTGGATACGGCCGGCTCCCTGGAGGGGCCGGAGATGGAGTTCGAGCTGCTGCTGCCCGAGGACGAGCAGTCGATAGATTCACGTACCACCGCCCTGGGGCAGTGGTGCCAGGGCTTTCTGTATGGGTTGGGTACCAGCGCCCTGCAGGATGCCAGCGCCCTCCCGGGGGAAGTTGGCGAGATCGTCCGTGACCTCACCGAGATCAGCCATGCCGGGGTGGACGAGGGCCAGACGATAGAAACCAACGAGAGCGCCTACGCCGAGCTCGTTGAGTTCGTGCGCGTGGGGGTACAGCTGGTGTTCGAAGAACTGGGGCCGCTGCGGGATCAGCCCCCACCGCCGCAAGGATCCCTGCATTGAAGCCCACGCGATCCTCCAGACTCCTCAAGCCCAGACTGCTGAAGCCGGTACCCCGCGGGGAGTTTGCCCGGCGCCGACGCCAGCTGATGCGCTTGATGGGCCGCGACTCCATCGCGATCCTGCCGGCCGCGCCGGTGCGCCACCGCAACAACGATGTGGAGTACGAGTACCGGCAGGACAGCGATTTCTGGTACGTCACCGGTTTCCCGGAGCCCGAGGCGGTCGCAGTCCTCATTCCCGGACGGCAACAGGCTGAGTATGTGCTGTTCGTGCGCGACCGGGACCCAACCCGGGAGACCT
Organism: uncultured Steroidobacteraceae bacterium; assembly: GCA_964563075.1. Taxonomy (GTDB): domain Bacteria; phylum Pseudomonadota; class Gammaproteobacteria; order Steroidobacterales; family Steroidobacteraceae; genus 13-2-20CM-66-19. The sequence continues at coordinate 826 of CAZLYG010000441.1, forward strand.
GGGACGGCAAGCGCGCCGGCCCGGCCGGCGCCGTGCGCGACTACGGTGCCGATGATGCTTTCCCCATCTCCGACCTGGACGACATCGTTCCAGGGCTGCTCGAGAACCGCGAGCGTGTGTTCTACGAGATGGGTGCCTACGCCGACTTCGATCAGCGCATGGTCGGCTGGGTCAATGGTCTGCGCACTCAGGCGCGCAACGGCCGCCATCCTCCTCAGGAGTTCGTCGCTCTGGATCACGTGTTGCACGACATGCGCCTGTTCAAGTCGCGTGTCGAACTCGACGTCATGCGCGAGTCGGCGCGCATCGCCTCGCGCGCGCATGTGCGCGCGATGCGCTTCTGCCGTCCCGGCCGCCGCGAATACGAGGTGATGGCGGAGCTGGTCCACGAGTTTCGCCGGCATAATGCCGACACCTCATACCATCCCATCGTCGGCGGTGGGCCGAACAGCTGCATCCTGCATTACAGAGACAACGATCAAACGTTGAACGACGGGGATCTGCTGCTGGTCGATGCAGGCTGCGAATATCAGTCGTACGCCTCCGACATCACCCGGACCTACCCGGTGAACGGCAGGTTCACGCCCGAGCAGCGTGCCGTCTATGACATCGTGCTCGAGGCGAACCTCGCCGCGATCGACAAGGTGCGGCCCGGCAACCACTGGAACGACCCGCACAACGCTGCCGTGCACGTCGTCACGCAGGGCCTGGTGAAGCTCGGGCTGTTGCAGGGCCGTGTCGCGAAGCTCGAGCGCGAAGGCGCGTATCGGCGCTTCTTCATGCATCGCACCGGCCACTGGCTGGGTATGGACGTGCACGATGTCGGCGACTACAAGATCGGTGACGAGTGGCGCGTGCTCGAGCCGGGCATGGTGATGACCATCGAACCCGGCATCTATATCCCCGTCGGCTCGCGCGGCGTTCCCAAGCGCTTCCACGGGATCGGCGTACGCATCGAGGACGACGTGGTGGTGACCACCAGGGGAGTCGAGGTACTCACCTCCCGTGCACCCAAGGACGCCGACGAAGTCGAGAGCACGATGGCTGCAGGCGCGTAAAGTGGCGCGGGAATGGAGTTTGACGTAGCCATCATCGGCGGGGGCATGGTGGGCGCGAGCCTGGCCCTCGCTCTGGCCGACAGTGGCCGGTCGATTCTCGTGGTTGAAGGCACTGCGCCCGATATCGCGCCGCAACTCACTGCCGACCGCTCGAGTGCCACCGGCCGGCCCGACGCCACGGACCGCTCCAACGCCAGCGCCGCCGACCGCTCGACCCAACCCAGCTTCGATGACCGCACCACCGCGCTGGGTAACGCCAGTCGGCGCATCTTCCAGGCGCTTGGAGCCTGGCCTGACATCGCACCGCGCGCCGCGCCGATCACCACGATCCATGTCTCGGACGCCGGCCGGTTCGGCTTCGCCCGGCTGCGCGCCTCCGAGCAGGGCGTCGAAGCCTTCGGGTTCGTCGTCACCAACCGGGTGATCGGAGCCGCCCTGTGGGGGAGACTCGCGCACCTTCCTACCCTGACGTTACGGGTGCCGGCCAGAACGGAAGAAGTACAGATAGCGCCGGAATGCGTGCGACTCACAGTGGCCTCGTCGGGCGCGCGTGAAGAATTCACAGCCCGCCTGGTCGTGGCTGCCGATGGAGCCCACTCCAGCGTGCGTGCCGCCGCCGGCATCGACGCCGATGTCGAGGACTATGATCAGGTCGCGATCGTTGCGAACGTCCGCACCGATCGACCCCAGGACGGAACAGCCTACGAGCGGTTCACCTCGTCAGGTCCGATGGCGCTGTTGCCTCTGTACGATGGCAGTCACGGCATCGTCTGGACGGCGAAGCCGGAGGCGGCTGCTACGCTGCTGTCCCTGACAGACCAGGAGTTCCTGCGGGATCTGCAGGACCGCTTCGGCTGGCGGGCAGGACGATTCGTACAGGTGGGCCGGCGCGCTTCCTATCCGTTGAAGCTTTCGCGCGCAACTACGACGGTCGCGACCCGAACCGTCCTCATCGGCAACGCCGCCCAGGCTGTGCATCCGGTGGCCGGGCAGGGGTTCAACCTCGGACTGCGGGACGCGGCGATCCTCGCCGAGCTGATTGCGAATGCCACCGGTGATGTGGGATCGCCCGCGCTGCTGGAGCAATTCTCACAGTGGCGCGCTGCCGATCGTACCGGTGTCGTGCGATTCACCGACGCACTCGTAAAGCTCTTTGGCGACACGCGTCCGGGGATCGGCACGCTGCGCAATCTCGGTCTGCTGCTGTTCGATGTGACTCCGCCTGCGAAGAGCGCTCTCGCCAGAGTCAGTATCGGTTTTGGCGGGCGCACACCGCGACTGGCCCGTGGACTGGCCGCCCGGGAATCCGAGTCGTGAGCGACGAGATCCTCGATGTGCTCATTGTTGGCGGAGGCCCCGCTGGCGCATGCCTCGGCGCCCTGCTTGTGCACGGGCTTGATGCTACGCACGGCTCGAATGCCAAGAGCGTAAGCGTGCTGGAGCCCAGGCGGCCGCCCGCCATCAAGCCTGATGAGCCCATGGACACGCGCGTGGTCGCCATTTCGCGAGCCAGCGAGCGCGTACTGCGTACCGCAGGAGCCTGGAGCAAGATCGAGGGACCCCGTGTCTGCGCCTACGAAAGGATGTCTGTCTGGCATGAGAGATCCGCACCGCGCGGAGCGGGTGCACTTGTGTTTGATGCTGCGGAGGCGGGAGAACCCAATCTCGGATACATCATCGAGAGTCGGCTGGTGCAGACCGCGCTGCTCGATGCTTGCAGCGAGGCGGGTGGGCGCATCAGGGAAGGAGAGCTGCTGTCAGTGAGCATTGGCCCCGATTGTGTCAGGGTGGAGACGAGTGGCGGCAGCGTGGCGGCGCGACTGTTGGTAGGGGCCGATGGCGCGCAATCCGCCGTTCGCCATGCAGTTGGACTGACGGCCGACGTCTCTGACTATCGGGAGACCGCCATTGTTGCGAATGTCGCGACTGAAAAGCCTCACGAGAAGACGGCCTGGCAGCGCTTCATGCGTGCGGGGACGTTGGCTTTCCTGCCGCTCGCCGATGGTTCGAGCTCGATTGTGTGGTCTGCAGATGATGACGTGGCATCGAGGTTGGTTGCGGCGAGTCCCGCGGAATTCGCAGCGGAGCTCGACCGCGCTTCGGATCTGGTACTTGGACACACGCGGCTGGTAAGCGGTCGCGGGTCTTTTCCGCTACGCCGCGTTACAGCGCAGTCGTACGTAGCGAATCGCTGCGCGCTCATCGGTGATGCCGCGCACGTCGTGCATCCGCTGGCGGGACAGGGTGTGAATCTTGGATTGTTGGATGCAGCCGCGCTCGCGCAGACAGTGATCGATGCGTGTACCGAGAGGGAAGATGTGGGTGCGCAGCGCATCCTGCGGAAGTACGAGCGCTGGCGGAAGAGCGAGGTCGCGTTCATGGGCGCGGCGATTGATGCGTTTGATCGGGTGCTGTCGCATGGGAGTGGGCCGGTCGCGAGACTCGCGCAGCGGGGGCTGGGGTGGGTTAACCGGAGTCAGGAGATCAAACGTTTTTTCGTCCGCCGTGCGCTGGGAGTCGGCGGAGAGTTGCCTCGGGCGGCGCGGAAGCCGGCGGGGGTGTGAGTGCGGGGCAGCGGGCCGTCCCGCCAGCCCCACCCGGCGACGGACATGTGTTCGACTGATCTCTCCGTCTTTTTTAATGCGCCATATATGGCGGTTAAAATGATTTTTTGGGTATTAACATGCCATTTATAGCGTGTTATCAGAAGCTCTTTTCCTCAACATAGGCGATATCGAGTTCGAGTGATGTGCCCGGCACACTCGCCCGCAAAGGGAAGTCACGGCTGGGGGACTGGGATTACTCGGCCCTGCGGGCCTCGCCCCTTCGGGCTGGCCCGAGGGACGGACGAGCGATCCTGGTCCCCTGTGCCAAAAAACAAGAGGGCCCGCAGTTG
>CAZLYG010000442.1:0-4330 GCA_964563075.1 uncultured Steroidobacteraceae bacterium
AGGCGGCCAAGGAGGCCGGCAACATGGTCGACCTGGACTCCAACCCCACCAAGCTCATCGAGGTGGTCGAGACGGGCAAGCAGATGCTCATGACGCGTGGCTCGCTGACGACGTTCAGCATCGCCAACGACGTTGCGAAATATTTCGCGATCATCCCTGCGGCGTTCGCCTCGACCTATCCGCAACTCAGCGCGCTGAATGTGATGCGACTGGCGAGCCCGTTGTCCGCCATTCTCTCCGCGGTGATCTTCAATGCCCTGATCATTGTGTTCCTGATTCCGCTGGCGCTGAAGGGCGTCAAGTACCGTGCGCTGGGAGCGGCGTTGCTATTACGGCGCAATCTGCTGGTCTATGGTCTGGGTGGCATCATCATTCCGTTCGTGGGCATCAAGATCATCGACGTCGCGCTCAGCGCCCTACACCTGGTATAGCCATGAATACCGTGCTGCGTCCTGCGCTGCTCCTGCTGTTGGTACTGACCGTGATCACGGGGGTCATCTATCCGCTCGCGGTCACCGGCCTGGCGGCGGTGCTGTTCCCTCATCAAGCCGGCGGAAGCATTCTCCTGCGCGACGGCAAGCCGATCGGCTCCAGCCTCATCGGGCAGGCCTTCACTGAGCCGAAGTATTTCTGGAGCCGTCCGTCCGCGACCTCGCCGCAGCCGTACAACGGCCTGGCCTCTGGAGGATCGAATCTGGGTCCCCTCAACCCCGCACTGATCGACGCCGTCAAGGCGCGCATCGATGCGCTGCATGCTGCGGATCCGGGTAATACGGCGCCCGTTCCAGTCGATCTCGTGACCGCGTCGGCGAGTGGCCTGGATCCTGACATCAGCCTGGCCGCCGCCAACTTTCAGTCAGCGCGCGTGGCGCGCGTGCGAGGATTGAACGTGAGGCTGGTGCAGGCATTGATTGCCGAGCACGCGCGGGGTAGGTTGTTCGGATGGCTGGGCGAGCCGCGCGTCAACGTGCTGGAGCTGAATCTCGCGCTCGACGCGGTGCACGCGCCGAGCGCCCGATAAGCAGGTAACCGCACTACATGGCCGAAGTACGGCCCGACCCGGATCAGCTCCTGGCCCAAGTCCAGGCCGAAGAGGCGCGCGCAAAACGCGGTCGCCTGCGCATTTTCTTTGGCGCGTCCGCAGGCGTCGGCAAGACCTACGCCATGCTCGAAGCCGCCCACAACGTGCGCGCCTCCGGCAAGGACGTGGTCGTAGGCTACGTCGAGCCGCACGGCCGGGTCGATACGGAGCGGCTGCTTGAGGGATTGGAGAGAATGCCCACGATCGCGGTCAGCTACCGTGGGATCCTGCGGCAGGAGTTCGACCTCGATCGCGCCCTCGTCCGACACCCGTGGGTGCTGCTGGTGGACGAGCTGGCGCATTCGAACCTCGTCGGCGGCGATCCCCCGCCTCGGCACCCCAAGCGATGGCAGGACATCGAGGAGCTGCTCGAAGCCGGAATCAACGTCTGGACGACCGTCAACGTCCAACACCTCGAAAGCCTCAACGACCTGGTGGGCCAGATCACCGGTGTGCGTCAACGCGAGACGTTACCCGACAAGGTATTCGACGAGGCGGATGAGATCGAGCTGATCGATCTGCCGCCCGATGACCTGCTGGCGCGGTTGCGCGCCGGCAAGGTCTACATCGCGGATGAAGCGGCGACAGCGGTGGAGCGATTCTTCCGCACGCCGAATCTCATGGCTCTGCGCGAGCTTGCGTTGCGCCGTGTTGCAGACCGGGTCGAAGCCGCTGCGCGTGCGCTACCCGAGGACAAGACGCGCCCGCGCATTGCCGGCGACCGCATTCTCGTCGCGGTAGGACCCGATGCGCAGTCCGAGCAGCTCGTGCGCGTGGGGAAGAGGATGTCGGATGCGCTCGATGCACAATGGACCGTTGTCTATGTCGAAACACCCCGGCTGCTGAGGTTGGCAGATTCTGATCGCAACCGGCGTATCGAAGTGCTGCGGCTCGCCGAGTCCCTCGGTGCGGAAACTGTGACCCTGGACGGCCCATCCGCCGCGGAGACCCTGATCGAGTATGCGCAGACCCGGCATGCAACACGTGTGATCGTGGGGGCACCGAAGCGCCGCGGTTGGCGAGCGGTGCTGCGCCCCTCGGCTTCCGTGCAGCTCGTCACGAATGCGCGCGGCTTTGATGTCATTACAGTGGCGACGACCGAACGGACCGCCATTCGACCGGCGGCGGGTACCAACAGGCCCGACACGGCCCGTCCCATCCCATGGCCGCGCTACGGTTGGGCAGTCGCCACTACGCTCATCTGTACGGGTCTGGCCTTTGTCTTGTTCCCCCGCTTCGACCTGTCGAATGTGCTGATGATCTACCTGCTCGGCGTGACCGTAGCGGCGCTGCGCCTGGGGCGGGGGCCTTCCGCAGTGACTGCGGTGTTGAACGTCGCGGCATTTGATTTCTTCTTCGTCCCGCCCCGTTTCAACTTTGCCATTTCTGACGCTCAGTACTTCGTGACCTTCGCCGTCATGCTGTTGATTGCGCTCGTCATCGGCAATCTGGTCGCCTCGGTTCGGCAACAGACACGCGTAGCCGGCGCGCGCGAGCGTCGCACGGCGTTGCTGTATGCTATGAGCCGCGAGCTCACCGCGACGCGCGGCCTCAGCAGCATGGCTCGCGTAGCCGTAAGGCACGTCGCCGAGGTGTTTCAGTGCAGCGCGGTGATTCTCCTCTCCGACTCCGATGGCAAGCTGCATCACCCCAGAGACCCGCCTCTGGAGCAGTCATACCGGTCCGCCGATCTCGCGGTCGCGCAGTGGGTCGCCGACCACGGGCGGCAGGCGGGTCTCGGGACGGACACACTTCCGGCCGCCGCCGGTCTCTACGTCCCTCTGGGAGATGAGCGCCAGCGGTTCGGAGTTCTCGCAGTATTGCCCTCGAATCCACGCCGAGTGCTTCTGCCGGAGCAGCGACACTTGCTGGAGACCTTTGCGGGCCAGATCGGACTTGCGCTGGAGCGCGCGCGCCTGGCCGAAACAGCCGAAGCCGCGAACCTCGCGCGTGAGCGCGAGAGTCTGCGCAACACGCTGTTGGCTTCGATCTCCCATGACCTGCGCACGCCATTGGCCGTGATCGCGGGTGCAGGAGGAGCCCTCGCGGAACGTGGAGCGATGCTCGACGAGAACACGCGTATCTCACTGGCGAGATCGATCGAGGCAAAGGCCATGGAGATGACCGGGCTGGTCTCCAACGTTCTGGACCTCATGCGCTTCGAGTCCGGCGAAATCGTCACGCATCGCGACTGGCAATCGGTTGACGACCTCGTCGCGATGGCGTTGCAAGCTCAGTCGGAGCGGCTCGCGCAGTATCCGGTGGAGCTGCGGATTCCTCAGGAGCTGCCGCACGTCCACGTTGACGCGTCCCTCATCGTGCAGGTTTTCTCGAACCTGTTCGACAACATTGCCAAGTACACACCTCCCGGAACGAACGTCCTCATTTCCGCGATTGCCGATGGACAATTCGTGCGTGTGACTGTGGACGATAACGGCCCCGGTTTGCCTCCCGGCGATCCCGCACGCCTGTTCGATAAGTTTCAGCGCGGCGTTGAGGAGGGCACTGCGGTCGGCGTCGGCCTTGGGCTGGCGATCTGCAAGGCGATCGTGACAGCGCACGGCGGCACCGTCGAGGCGCGGCGACGCGAAGGCGGAGGCGCTCGATTCGAGCTCACTCTCCCGGCCACGGAGCCAGGAGCGTGACGCGCGCGACGCACCGTCAGCGTGAGTCAGCAGAATGACGCGCGCGATGCATCAGGTGCTCATCGTCGAGGACGACCCCGACATCCGCAAGGTGCTCCGAGTACTGCTGGAAACCGAGGCCTACCGGGTTATCGAAGCTGAGAGCATGGCTCGGGGCGAGATCGAAGCACGCAGCCACAAGCCGGATCTGCTGATCGTGGATCTGGGTCTGCCCGATGGCGATGGCGTAAAGCTTGTGCAACGTGTTCGCGCATGGTCCCCAGTGCCGATCGTCGTCGTTTCCGCCCGCTCGATGGAGGAGCAGAAGATCGCAGCTCTGGATGCCGGTGCCGATGACTACGTGACGAAGCCGTTCAGTGCCCCCGAGCTGCTGGCCCGCGTCCGCGCAGCGCTCCGCCGCAGCGCCCGCTCACCGGACCACCTGCCGTCCCTGAAGTTTGGTGACCTCACCGTCGATCTGACGCGCCGCGAGGCCACTGGCGCGGACGGTGCCGGCATCCATCTCACGCCACTCGAGTACCGCGTTCTGGAGTCCCTCGCCCGGCACGCCGGACTCATCGTCACCCAGGCTCACGCCCGCGCGCTGGATCGCTCGGCGCACCGC
>CAZLYG010000442.1:4340-4778 GCA_964563075.1 uncultured Steroidobacteraceae bacterium
CTCATTCGCGAAGTGTGGGGTCCTGAGCGTCTCGGTGACACCCGCAGCCTGCGGGTGTGCGTGAAGAATCTGCGCGCCAAGCTGGAGCCCGATCCGAAGCGCCCGGCGCATCTGGTGACCGAGGCGGGACTGGGCTACAGGCTGCGCGCGGACGACTGAGTCAGTTTGCCGCTGCGGTCTCGCACCAAGAGCTTCACATGAAAACGCCGCGGGGGAACAGGGGACTATCCTGGTGAGCGTACCGCGAGCCTGCCGGCCGGGCCCCGCCAGCCCCTTCAGGTCAGCGAAACGATCAGCTTCGCCGAATGGCTGCGCCAGTTGATGGGAATGACGAACGAGCGCGTCCCGGGCTTCTGCGGGATGTCCGGCTTCTCCCCGGCGAGCACGCTGGGCACGGAAATCACGAAGTCGCGCCCGAAATCGCGGCGCGCGTTGCCG
>CAZLYG010000443.1:0-4745 GCA_964563075.1 uncultured Steroidobacteraceae bacterium
TGATGGTCAGGCAATCGACCGGGCAGATGTCGATGCACGCGTCGCACTCGATGCACAGCTTGGCGCTGAACACCGTCTGCACATCGCAGTTCAGGCAGCGCTGTACCTCCTGCGCCGCCTGCTCTGCCGTGAAGCCGAGCTCCACCTCGATGTTGAGCTTCTTGAAGCGCTCCTTCAGAGAGACATGCGGCATGAGGCGGCGCTCGACCGGCGCGTACTCATTCGAGTACGACCACTCGTGCATCCCCATCTTGCGGCTCTGCAGGTTCACTCCGGCCGGCAGCCGCTGAGTCACCGGCTCCCCCTGGCAGTGCTGGTGGATGGAAATCGCCGCCTGATGTCCGTGCTCGACGGCCCAGATGATGTTCTTCGGCCCGAACGCGGCGTCGCCGCCGAAGAACACCCCCGCCCGCGTGGACTGGAAGGTCCTGGCATCCACTTTCGGCACGTGCCATTTGTCGAATTCGATCCCGAGGTCGCTCTCGATCCAGGGGAAGGCGTTCTCCTGGCCGATGGCCAGGATCACGTCATCGGCGGGAATGAACTCCTCGCCGTCAGCCTGCTCGGCGGTAATGCGGCCCTTGGCGTCGAGCGTGTACTGCATCCGCTCGAACACCATGCCCTGCAGCTTGCCATTCTCCACGACAAAGGACTTCGGTGAGCGGTTGACGATGATCTCGACGCTCTCCTCCTCGGCATCCTCCAGCTCCCACTCGGACGCCTTGAAGAAGCCGCGGGGCTTGCGCGCCATGACCTTAACGGTGTTGGCGCCCAGGCGCAGGCTCGTGCGGCAGCAGTCCATGGCGGTGTTACCTACGCCGATGATCAGGACACGCCCGCCGATCTTCTCGACGTGGCCGAAGGCGACCGACTCCAGCCACTGGATGCCGATGTGGATGTTGGCCGCGCCCTCCTGGCGGCCGGGCAGGTTCAACTCCTTGCCCTTGGGAGCGCCGGAGCCGACGAACACGGCATCGTATCCCGCGGCCAGCAGCTCGCGCATGCTGTTGATGGGATGGTTGAGCTGGAGGTCGACTCCCATGTTGGTAATCATCCCGATCTCTTCATCCAGCACCGTCTGCGGCAGGCGGAAAGAGGGGATGTTGGTGCGCATCAGCCCGCCGGGCGTACCGTACTGCTCGAAGATGGTCACTTCGTAGCCGAGCGGCAGCAGGTCGTTGGCGACGGTGAGCGAAGCGCAGCCTGCACCGACGCAGGCGATGCGCTTGCCGTTCTTCAGCTTCGGGATCTTCGGCAGGCGGTTACTGACATCGTCGCGATGATCGGCGGCGACACGCTTCAGCCGACAGATGGCCACGGGCTTGCTCTCGACGCGACCGCGCCGGCAAGCCGGCTCGCAGGGCCGATCGCACACTCTGCCGAGGATTCCCGGAAACACGTTGGAGTGTCGGTTCACCATGTAGGCATCGGTGAACCTTCCCTGTGCAATCAAACGGATGTATTCGGGGACATCGGTGTGGGCCGGACATGCCCACTGGCAATCCACGACTCTATGAAAATAGTCGGGATGCGAAGTATCGGTGGGTTGCATTCAATACCGCTCGAGTTTCGCGGGGGCCCCTTCATGGTGCAAGGGACGATGAGTATAGCGAGAGCGAAATGTCACGGGGATGGGACGAAATGGTGCATCGCAGCATCCAAGGCATCCGCGGCCGGCACCGTCCGTGTGGTGGTGACGGCCCAGCATCCCGATCTCGGCCGACAGCTCAGGCTGCGCGGGTGCCCTGGCGCAGCAGATTGGCAATCAAGGTGCGCAGGCGCGCTGGATTCACCGGCTTGTGGAGGATGGGGAGGCCGCTCGCCTCGGCATCCCGCAGCCGGTCGGGTGCGGTGTCCCCCGTGACCAGCAGCGCAGGGATGTCGGTGTTGAACTCGCCCCTGAGCATCTCGACCACCTGGATGCCGTTCTCCTCGCCCCGCAGGCGATAGTCGGACACGATCAGATCGGGGAGCTTGCGCAGGCCCACGAGCTTGGCCAGCATTTCCGCACCCGACCCGGAGGTGAGCACGTCGCACCCCCACCGGCGCAGAACGGCTGCCATGCCGTCCTGAACGGCAGCTTCGTCGTCGATCACGAGCACCCGCACGCCGGCAAGATCGAAGGCGGTGGTTGTCTCCGGCGCATCCAGGGACACGCAATCTTCCTGCGCACCGCGCGGGACGGTGATGGAAAAAACGGAGCCGCGGCCCACCTCCGAGCGCAGCTCGACGCTGTGGCCCAACAGGCGGGCCAGTCGCTCGACGATGGCCAGACCGAGCCCCAGGCCCTTACGCCGGTCACGCTCGGGATTCTCCAGCTGTGAGAACTCGCGGAAGATCTCCTCGTGACGGTCGGCAGGGATGCCTTTGCCGCTGTCCCAGACCTCGATGCGCACAGAATCGCCGCTGCGACGGCAGCCGAGGACGACACCTCCGCGGTCGGTGTAGCTCAGCGCGTTCGATAGCAGATTGCGGATGATCCGCGACAGCAAAGACACATCGCTGCGTACGTAAACGGCGGTTTTCATGACGATCAGGGTCAGCTTTTTCTCGCGTGCAACGGGGGCGTACTCGAAGCGGAGGCTGTCGAACACGCTCGCCAGCGGGATCGTCACGATTCGCGGCTGAACCACTCCGGCGTCCAGCCGCGAGATGTCCAGCAAGGCATTGAACAGCTCCTCCATCGCATCCACGGACCGGCGGATATTGCCGATGATGTGCCGTTCGCGCGCCGCCAATCCCGACTCCTGCAGCGACTGCACGAACAGGCCCAGAGCATGCAGGGGCTGGCGCAGGTCATGGCTGGCCGCCGCCAGGAAGCGCGACTTGGCGACGTTGGCTTCCTCCGCGGCATCCTTCTGGTTGCGCAACTCGCCGATCAGGCCCAGGTTCTCGAAGCGCAAGCCGATGGACTCGGTGATGAAGCGTGACAGATGCAGGGCGAACGGCGTCATCATCGAGACGTACAGCAGCATCAGCAGTCCGGTAGAGACATGCAGCGCGTCGCCCTCCATGAGAAACAGCGGTGCCGGAAACAGGATGAGAGGATAGAAGAAGGCGAAGAACGAGGGCATCACGGAGGCCGACGCATAAACGCAGCCGGCACCGATGCCGACGATGCCCATGACGAGAAACATCTGGTAGGAAAGGCCGCCCGGAACGTACAGCACGATCCCGCCGATTCCCCAGATGAGCCCCGCAATCATCGAGCCGACGATGGAGTAGACGCGCCAGGGGTGCATCTCGTGCGGCCTGGGGTTGGCCCGCTTGAAGGCTCGCCACTGAAAGAACCGGGCGATGGCCCACAGGTAGACGGTGCCGACCCACACCGCGATCTTCTTCGGTCCCGTACCCGGCTCGAGCACGATGCTCATGACCGTGCAGATCACGATCATCCCGGAAAATGCGGTAGGCATGTTCCGGTACTGCATGCGGAGCTTCTCAGCTTCCGTCAGGAGCGCCCGATCAGCCGGCGTGGGCGCGCTTTGCTCATCCATATCAGCGCCCTGCAAAGTGATGACCGCCGGCATCGTAGCACCGCCCGCCGGCGCCCGGCGTCGTTATCGCCGCCGCTCGCCCACCGTGGCCGGTCCGCGACAAGTGGCCAGCGCCCGCGCGTAAGTGATACGTTCGGCCCCACTTGTCCCGAATCGTCTGAGCGCGTCCAACGAACGCAACTCTTACTATTCGTACGGGGTTCGCGCGCAGCGCGAATCCCCGTGAAGAGTTCGGGGCAGGGGCCCCGTAAAAAACTTCGGGGTAGGGGCCCGTAATTAAGTAACGCGAGTACCATTCGAGCCGCGCGATGTGTGTTTCAATGTCATCCCAGCCATGCGCGCGCTCGTGGATGCACACTCGCGCGCCGGATGTCTTCTGACGTCAAGTGTAGGACCAAGGTCCACTTGGCGCCCGCAGACTGCGTCGCTCACACTCGATCAGCCATTTGCACGAACAATGCCCCTGAAAGTACTCGTCATCGATGACCATCCTCTGGTGCAGGAAGGGGTCGCCGCCGCACTCGAAGCACTCGGACACGACGTCGATGTGATCGCCGCCGCCGACTCCGAGCAGGGGCTCGCCGCCGCGGCGGCCAACCCGGATATCGACCTGGTGCTGCTGGATCTGGCTTTGCCGGGCATGAGCGGGCTCGGCGTCATCGGCGCTCTGCATCAGCGCTTCCCGTCGCTGCCCGTCGTCGTGTTGTCGGCGCTCGAGGACCCGGAGAACATCCGCAACGCGATCAGTGCCGGCGCCATGGGCTTCGTCCCCAAGTCGGCTCAGACCCGTGTGTTGATCGAAGCCCTGCAGCAGGTGTTGGAGGGAAATGTCAGCGTGCCCGGAACGCTCGGCGCGGCCGGTGCCTCCGCCCGCGCGGCCGGGACTGCCGCTCCGGGCAACGAGCCGGACGTGGCTCTGCTGACGCTGCGCCAGATCGAGGTGCTGTCGCGGCTATGCCAGGGCAAGACCAACAAGCAGATCGCGACCGAGCTCGGCTTGTCCGAGAAGACAGTCAAGGCACACGTCACCGCCATCTTCAAGGTGCTCGGCGTCGTGAATCGGACGCAGGCGGTTCTGGCCGCACGCCGTATCGGAATGATGACAACCTGAGCGGCGCGCACCCCGCAGCTTATTGCGGACCGCAGCTGTACCCACCCGCTATACTCAAGCGCCATGAGCGACCCCGTGGCGACCGAAATCAAATTGCGCAGCCGCTCGCGCCTGCTCGAAGTGACTTTCGACGATGG
>CAZLYG010000444.1:0-4734 GCA_964563075.1 uncultured Steroidobacteraceae bacterium
CGGCTGATGCGCGCCGGTGGCCCGGCGTTCGGACCGGGAATCAACGGCATTCTTGGGACCTGGATTCCGGCAACGTACTCGGAGCACTTGCGTACTGAGCAGGGCGATGAGCCTCCACTGAATTCTCGAGGCGCCTCCCTCTATCGGGAGCGCGGCGCGGAGCACGATACCCCCCAGCCGCAATTCGACCGCACACGCTGGTGCGCGGGGCCTGGCATGCCACGAATCATGTTCCTCCCCTACCCGTTCGAAATTCGCGCTGATGGGGACTACATCGGCTTCATCTACGGCTGGTATCGGTGGCACCGCATGATCGACATGAGCGGCGCCAAGCCGGATGTCGTCCTGCCCCAGACGATGGGTTACCCGGTAGGCCACTGGGAGGGATCGGTCCTGGTCATCGAAACGACTGGACTGGCCGGCGAGACCGTACTCGATAGTTTCGGATTACCCCATTCCGAGAACATGGCGCTCACCGAACGAGTATGGGCGATACCGCATGGGCGGCTTGGAGTGCGCTTCACGATCGATGACAAAACCTTCTATACCAGGCCCTGGAGTACCCTCATGACCTACCGGCACCCGCGCACGAGGGTAATCGAGGATGACGTGTGTCCCGATCGCATTGCAAACGGCCAGGCCGCCGTGCGCAAGGACCTCCCATGAGCCGGGCGCGATCGTTGGCGATCCTCCTGTTGGCCACTGGCATGCCACTGGTGGCGGCCGCAGCAAGCGAGAAAGACAACCCGCGCTACCTTGGCGGCATGTGGGAATCCGAGCGGTTCATGTTCCTGATCCCAAACACTCCAAAACTGCCGCAGACCCAAGCGATGGTTGACCGCTATGCCGCCGCGATCAAGAGCGGCCAGATCATTTACACAGCCTGGACCTCGTGTCGTCCCGGCGCAATCTCCGCCATGGCCATGGCTATGAATTCCATCGTCGTCCTGCAAAACACCAATGACATCACGATCAGTTTGGAAGAACCCAGGATGACCCGTCGCATTCGACTGAACTCACCTCATCCACGCACTCTCGTCCCAAGCTACGTGGGAGACTCCATCGGCCACTGGGAGAAGAACACACTCGTCATCGATACGATCGGATTCAATGGAAAGTTCGAACTCGACGCCGCGGCTCAACCCACCAGCACGAGTTTGCACACCGTTGAGCGACTGACAAAGTCGGCCGACGGGAAGCGGATCTCGATTGAAGTGACCATAACCGATCCGCAGTACTACAGCGCGCCCTTCAAGATCGAACGAGCCTGGGTTGCCAGCACTCGACGCCATCAATTGGAGTACGACTGCGCGGAGAATCCACGCTCCGAGGAGTTCGATCACACACTCTTCGTCAAGGACCTCTACCGCCCGACTTGTATCAGTTACCAGGGCGCTGGGGAGGATCACTCGAGAATCGTGTGTACGAGTCGGCACGAACCTGGAGAGAACCACTAAAGCATGAACACTGCGCGGTCGGGAGACTCGCCCTGGATTCCCCCAGCCCAAAGCAGTCACCCAGCGAGGCAATCCCAGCCGAATGGTCAAACACTCTTCCAGGGAACACCTGGCTGCCCACGGGGCCGCCCGGGCAGTTGCACATCTTCGAGCTCGTGCAGGGGATCGATCGGAGCTCGATCGCCGGCGCTCGATGACACTGGCCCAGGACGGCCAGTGTCGTGCTGCTCATGACTTCCGCCGCTGCTGGATTTTCCGCCTCATTCGATTCTATCGGATCGATCTCAGTACCATCCCGCCGAGCGCAAGGAGCGCGCGTAGCGTCGACTTACGGGAGCTTGGGCGCCGCTCTGTAGAGACAAAGTGGCGCGGCCATCTCCTCGCTCCACTGCAGTGATTGCGAATCGGGCAACCCACCAGGACCGGTGAACGCGCCGGCCATCCAGGTGAGCCACCTTGGAAAGCGCCGTCTCGAAGGCCATCAGTACGAGGCTCGCTCCACGATCGGTGTGGACACGGACATAGTGATCCTGCGCTTCGAGAGCTAGGAGCCGGGCACCGGAGAATGTCAGGGGCAGCAGCCCATCGAGCGTTGGATCGTCGGAGGCTGCGCGTCCGCTGACGCCGCTCCCACGACGCGCGGCGATGCCCAGGAGCGCAACGAGACCCACGCCCACCAAGAGGATTTGCGGAAGCGTTCGAAAGTAGAGCGGCCAATTGACCGGAGACCGCTGAAGCGCCGCCGCAATGACCGAGGCGAGTAGCCCTGCCGGGGCGACGATCAGGGCCACGATCAGCAGCGCCCGAGCTCCCGGCCGGTGACCTAGCCACGCAACACGTCTCAGAGGGTGATCGAGCGCAAGGCCCACAAGCCCGGAGGCTCCGATTCCGAGCACCCAGAAACCGAGCCGCTCGAGGAGCGGTTCCTGCCAGGTCCCGAACGGTCCTGCGAGGGCCATGAAGGCGGCGGCGAGTAGCGCAACAGGAAAAATGACGCGCGGGTCGGGCGGCATTTCGGCGCGAGTGCCCGTTTCCGATGGCTGCACTCGCCGCCACCCACGAAAAATCCGTGGACGTTCGCGAATTCGCTCTGTCATCAGGGTTCCCCCTCCCGTACGGTCCGGGCCAAGTGTAGCGCTCGGAGTGTCGTATGAGTCGCGTATGGGTCGTGATCCGCTGGTGGATCGCCGCGGTAGTCGGACTCCTGATCCTCGCAATCGCGGGCTTGGCGGTCTTCCTCGACAGGAATCTCGCCCAATTCGGCATGTCCCCGAATGAGGCGTATCAGATCCTGCGCGCAGAGCAGTCGCACGCCGAAGCCATTCGCGATGCCGAGAGACCGATGGACACGCCCGACGGAATTGCCGAACGCGCGTTCACCCCGATCGGCGGCATCAAGCAATGGGTCACGATACGGGGAGAGGACCGCCGCAACCCGGCCATTCTCGTCGTCCACGGCGGCCCCGGCGATCCGGATTCACAGCTCGCGTATTTCTTACGCCACTGGGAGCGAGCGTTCACGGTCGTGCAATGGGACCAGCGGGGCGCCGGGCGGACCTATGGGCTCTATGGCAAAGCCACTCCGGATATGACACTCGACCGTTTCATCGAGGATGGCGCCGAAGTCGCGGACTACGCCCGCCGGCGCCTGCATCAGCCGAACATCATCTTACTCGGGCACTCCTGGGGGTCGGCGCTCGGTGTCTATCTGACCAAGCGCCACCCGAACCTCTTCTGTGCCCTCGTCGGCACCGGTCAGATCGTGCGCACCGCCGACCTCGAGCCTCGCTACTACGCCGACGCGCTCGCGCACGTAGTCGCCCATCACGACAATGCGGGCCTCGCTCAACTGCGCCGGCTCGGCCCACCGCCGTACCGCTCCGGCGCCCAGGAGGAGCTGGTCCGCGCCTGGCTCGACCGGTACTTGGATGACCCTGACAAGGGCTTTCTCCTGGGGGCGGTGAGCGTTGCCCTGCGCAACTCGCGATACTCGTTCAAGGACTTTGCCCAATGGCAGGCCGGGCACCTTTCGTTCTCCCTGCCGGTCATGCGTCGCACCTACGATGCGATCGATCTCGACTCGCTCGGCGACAACATACCAGTCCCGTTCTTCATCATCGACGGTCGCTCGGACCCGCTGGCGCCGCCGGACTTGGCGGCCCGGTACTACCGTGCGATTCGCGCGCCCGAGAAGCGTATGTTCCTCATCGACGGGGGCCACTTCGCCTTCATGTCGAACGCGGACGCGTTTCTTCAGATCCTCCTCCAGTACGTTCGACCGCTTTGTCTCGCGGCGCAGACCCCGCCAGCCGAGTAACACGTCGAAATAGCGGCCGCATCCATCGAATTGCCCGCGACTGTCGAGGTAGGCAGGCGCGAGTGCGCGCTCGACCGCCGTACCTTGAGCGCTCGGACGACTACGCCATTTCCGCAGGCCCGAATGCATTGGTTTCGGCCTTGCCCTTGCCGATGCAACCCCAGAGGGCAAAGCCTAAGAAGACGACAAGCGCGGCGAGGGGCACGCCAAAGTTGAGCTGAGCGCCCAGGTCGAGCCGATGATCCCAGATCGCCATGGCCACTATCGTCAGTACCGCCGGGACGAGGAGCAACCACCCGCTATGCCCCATATCGTGCAAGCGGCGCGCATGCAACACGATGGCGGGATACAGCAACACCAACAGACTCCACTGAGGGTACACGTTCGGGCTCGCTTGTGCGTACCACCACACCACGATCGCAAGCGGAATGACCGCGCCGATAAAGTGCCCGCGCGAGGTGCGGCCTTTGGAGTGCACGAACAGCGTATCCCAGCTCGCTGCCTGCTCTGATTCGCCCAGCGTCAAGGGGTTACGCTGCAACGCTCCCTTGTAGTACTCGAGGTACGCCAGCATCAGAAGTCCGTTCAGGGCAAATGCAACGAGCGCCAGCAGCAAGGGGAGCGGCTGGTGCTCGAGCACTGCCCAGTACAGCGCACAGGTCGAGGTCGGCATCACCACGCACAGCGCCGCGGGTGTGAATACGCCGACGAGAAGGAACGCTCCCGTGATCAGTTGGATCAGCATCGCAACGGTCAGCAGGCCCGAGTGAACAAAGGCCCCCATCAGCTCAAGGGCGAGCGGTTCATGGCCCATCGGGACCGACCACAGCGAGAAGAAAAGATAGTTGGCGCCGTTGAGCAGCATCCAGGCGCCGAAGATCGTGCGACCGACGACTACGAGTTGCTGCATGGCCGGGCTGGTGGCAGGCGCCCGACGTGCCGACCGACCGGGCCGGCCAC
>CAZLYG010000445.1:0-4696 GCA_964563075.1 uncultured Steroidobacteraceae bacterium
CGGGGTGTTCGATTCCGGAGTAGGGGGACTGACCGTTCTGAGGGCTCTGTGCGCCGAGCTGCCGCACGAAGATTTCATCTATCTGGGAGACACCGCGCGGCTGCCCTACGGGACCAAGAGCCCCCAGACCGTCGAGCGCTACTTTCTGCAGTGCGCCGAGGCGCTGGCGGCTCACGATGTGAAGTGCCTCGTCGTGGCCTGCAACACTGCCTCGTCGGTGGGCTTGTCCCACGTACGCGAGCGGATTGCGAACCTGCCGGTCGTCGGTGTCATCGAGCCCGGAGCCGAAGCTGCGTGCGCGGCATCCAAGTCAGGACACATCGCGGTGCTTGCCACTGAACGTACAGTCAATGGCGGCGCTTACCAGGAAGCCATCCTGAGGCGGCGCCACGATGCACGGATCACGGCGCGTGCCGCTCCTTTGTTCGTGGCGCTTGCAGAGGAGGGGCTGTGCCAGGGCCCCATCGCCGAGGGTGTCGCCAGGCATTATCTCGACCCGATGTTCGTCGACCGTCTCTCCGCCCAGAGCATCGATGCCGCGGTACCCGACACGCTGCTGCTCGGATGCACGCACTTTCCCATGCTCGCCCAGACGATCCGCCGAGTGCTCGGCACCGGCATCAGCCTAGTCGATTCGGCCGCCACCACGGCGTGGTCGGTGTCCCGAATGCTCAGCGAGACCGGTCTGTCGCGCGCCTCCGGCGCCGGCACCATCCGGTTCCTGGCGACCGACTCCGTCGAGCGCTTCGCGCAGGTCGGCGGGCGCTTCCTGGAGCGGCGCATCGCCCCCGGCGAGGTCGAGCTTGTCGACCTGTGACGAAGGCTAAAAAGCAAGCGCGAACCGTGTGAGAAACGCCCGCTCGTCGGGCCGGTCGGTCCCCGCAGGGCCCCCGCCATCGAAGCGGGTGTGCTCGTAATCGAACATCCACTTCAGGTACTCATCGAGATACCAGTTCAGTCCTATCCCATAACCCACGGCCCGGCGCGGCGAAGCGTTGGGATCGGCGAAGGAATTGGCGCCCCCGGTAAAGGCCGCTTGATCGATGCGCAGCTCCTGGATACGGGCGACCAGCTCCCACGCTCCCCACCCCGATCCTGCTCTGCCGGGCGCGAAGCGGCTCTTCGGGGTGTAGTTGTTGTAGGACTCGCGCTCGCCGGTGAGGAAGTAAGTGGCCGAAACCTGCCATGCCGAGTTGTCGAGCCGGTCGGAACGCTTGAGGGTCGTGCTTACCTGGCGGCTGACATCCTGTTTGGATTGCACGTATTCGCCGAGCACCCCGAAGCTTCCTACATAGTAGAAGAACTGCGGGTCCACGCGCTCGCGCCGCCCGTCGGCGTAGGTCGCCGAAGCGCCGGTTCGATAAGTGAAGAAGTTCTGCGTCGAAGTCGTCTTGTAGCTGGCCAGCAGCGTGTTCGTGGCACTTCCGGTGGCGTTCACGTACGTCGCGCCGACTCCGAAACCGAGTCCGCTGAGGTACGGATTGCCCGTCGTGAGGAATGGCTGCGCGAACAGGCGTCCTTCGGCGTCCTTCTTGCCGTCGTTATCCACGTCGGGCGAGCTGTTCGCGTCGGTGCTGTTGCCGTCGGTGACGCCGTCGAAATATCCGACTGCATAACTGAGTGTGCCGCCAAACAGGTCGCCGCCGAGCTGCACGCCCAGATCGCGATTGGGTACCAGGTCACTGGGCAGGCCGAGCTCGAGGAAACGATTGTATTGATCCGGTTGCAGGCGCTCGAGGCCGACGGGTCCCTTGAACTTGCCGGCCTGCACCGTGAACCAGCGCTCGAAGCGGCCGGCGACATAGGCATCCACGAGCAGCGCCTTGCCCTGGCCGAAGTCGGGCATGACGCGGAAATCATAGATATCGTCGAGCGTCCCCTCGATGTACGGACGGGCCTTGCGGATCAGGAAGGTGTCGGCGGTTCCCGGTGTGACATGGTCGGAGTACCAGCGCCCGTCGACCTGCAGGTTGGCGCGGAAACGGATGATGTTTGCGCCGTCGGCGCTCTGCAGCGCCAGCTGTCGTTCAGCGGACCGCGAGCTGACCGTCGGGGAAATCGAGTTGGAAGTCTGCGGGCCGAATTGCGACACACCTGGCTGCGATACCGCCGCCGCCCCGGCTCCCGGGCTCACGCTGGGCGCCCCGGTGGCGTTTGCAGTGTCGCTGTTGCCCTGCCCGGGTGCCGCTGCGCCGCCCGGTGCCGTTGCGCCGCCGCTGACTGCCGCGCCGCCGGCGGGTTGCTGAGCGGCCTGCAGCTTCTGCTCCAGGCTCTTGATCCGCTTGTCCTGCTCGTCGAGGCGCTTGAGCAACTCGGCGACACTGGGATCGGTGGCCGTCTGAGCGAGAGCTGCATTGAAGGGCAGGGCGAGCGCCGTGACGACGCCCAGCCAGACGCGAAGGGTCATGCGAGGTCCTTACCTGAAGCGTGAGAGCACGCCCATCCAGAGTAAGGAGCGAGTGGTTATGGCGTCAGTCGGAGGCGAGTCACAGACCGGTTACAGCCGCAGAAACGGCCATACTTTCCGCGTCGCAGCTCATACCCACGGGTTACATTCATCACTCGGGCAGGGGATAGGGCAGCGGTAGCGGCTGTGCATCCACAGGCACGGCCGCGCTGGGCGCGCTGTCCTGAGCTCCCGGCTGAGCGGATTCGATTGGTGGCCCCGGGAGCGGGGCGACCGCGAGAAACTCACAGCGCCCGTCATCCAGCTGCACGGCGTCCACCACTTTGAAAGTGCGGCCGTCGGCCAGCGTGCCGCTGCTTCCCACGCTCAGCGTTTGCGGTGCAGCCGTGATGAATCTTTGCAGGCGCCGCTTCACCCGGCCGCGATAGTGCGCGCGAGCGATCACCTCTTGCCCCGTATAACAACCCTTCGCGAACGAGATCGCATCCAGAGCATCCAGGTTGAGCATCTGCGCGACGAATTCCTCCGAAGTCGCCGCGAACACCTGGGCCTGACCGGATTGGATGTCGAGCCGGTGCCATGCGTTGCGATCGCCGTCGGCCGTTGCGCTGAGGGATGACTCCGCGGGCACGACGATCAGCCAGCGCGCCGGTGCATCTGCCACACGCGCGTGCGCCGTTGCGGTCGCTGAGCCGACAGCTGCGAGCGCCGCCGCGGCACTCTCCGGTCCGATGATTCCGAATGCGCGTAAGGCGGTGCTCTGGTCCGTGACTTTCACTTTCGCGCGCAGCACAAACTTCGCCAGCCGCGTAGCAAGGACTGATGTGAGCTCGCGCGGCAGGACAGCGATGAAATCCTCCGCGCCGACCCACAGCAGTCGCACCAGCGCGATCGTCCGCCCTTGCGGATTGTGATAGCCGGCGAGCAGGGATCTCTCGGGCGCGAGTCGCGTCAGATCGTTCGACAGCTGCCCCTGCAAGAAGCTTGTCGCATCCGCGCCCTGCACGCGGACAATTCCCAGATCGTCCAGGCGGACGAGGGCGGGTTCATGGTTCTGGAGCCGAAAATCTGGCAAAATCAGCCTCCGTATGCGAATCCCTTCCGATCATCTCAGCGAGGCGCCTGCGCGCCCCGGCGCTCCCTCTGAGTCTACCGCCATCCGCGCCGTACAGCCGCCTCCGCAGCCGCAGCCGGTCCAGGAGATTGGCGGGCCAGCGGGTCCCCTGGACCCCACCCGCTATGGGGACTGGGAGCGGAACGGTCGCTGCATCGACTTCTGATCGAAGAACGAATGACCGAACGACCGCTGTCTCCGCATTGGCAGGTGTACAAGTTCAAGTACACGCTGACGACTTCCTTCCTCAATCGCGTCACCGGTGTCGTGCTTTCGCTCGGACTGATCGTGCTCGCCTACTGGCTGATGGCGGTTGCGAGCGGTGGCCGGACATACGCTCAGGCCCTCGCGCTGCTCTCGACCACGATCTTCAAGCTGCTCTACGCGCTGCTGCTGATCGCTTTCTGCTATCACCTCGTGGCGGGCATCCGTCACCTCATCTGGGATACCGGACGCTATCTGGAGCGCGCGCAGTCCAAGCGGAGCGCGGGCCTCATCAGTGTCATCAGCATCGTGCTGATGATTGTCACTCTCTACTTCGCTTTCTTCGCCGGAGCGCACGCCCCATGACGAGGCCGAGTAGCCTGCGCAGTCCACTCGGCCGTGTGCTCGGCCTGGGCTCGGCGAAGGAGGGCGTGCACCACTGGTGGCTGCAGCGCCTGACCTCGATCGCCTTGGTGCCGCTGGCAGTCTGGTTCACGGTGTCACTGCTGAGCCTGCCGGCGTTCGACCACACAACGGTGATCGCCTGGATGGCCCAGAGCTGGACCGCCTTGCTGCTGATCCTGTTCGTGCTGATCGCAACGTGGCACTCCCAGCTGGGAGTGCGGGTCGTCGTCGAGGACTACATTCACGGCGGCGCGAAGACCGTAGTGCTCGTCATCGTGGCGTTCGCGCATTGCTTCATTGCGGCAGCTGGAGTTTTTGCCATCCTCAAAGTCGCATTCGGTGGCGCGCCGTGAGCGCTTACGAGTTCATCGATCACACCTACGACGTCATCGTCGTGGGAGCAGGCGGCGCCGGGTTGCGTGCGACGCTCGGACTCGCCGAGGCGGGACTCTCCACGGCCTGCATTTCCAAACTGTTCCCGACCCGCAGTCACACCGTCGCGGCGCAGGGTGGCATCAGCGCTGCCCTGGGCAACATGGGCGAGGACGACTGGCGCTGGCACATGT
>CAZLYG010000446.1:0-4678 GCA_964563075.1 uncultured Steroidobacteraceae bacterium
GTACTCGCTTTACGTCCAGGGCGAAGCGCCGCGAGAGCGTTTGTTGAAGGAGTTCCGGGAAGACGGCAACGCCGTGCTGCTGGGTACCGCGAGCTTCTGGGAAGGCGTGGATGTGAAAGGCGAGGCTCTGCGCCTGGTCGTCATCGACAAGTTGCCTTTCGCCTCCCCTGAGGACCCCCTGGTGCGTGCACGCATCGAGCACCTGCAGGCCACCGGAGCCAACGCCTTTCGTGACTACCAGCTGCCCGAGGCGGCCCTGGCGCTCAAGCAAGGCGTCGGCCGTCTCATTCGCAGCGAGGACGACTTTGGGGCCGTGGCGATTTGTGACCCGCGGGTCGTCGGCCGTAGCTACGGGCGGGTATTGCTGTCGGCCCTGCCGCCGATGACCGCAACGAGGGATGCCGACGAGGCGCTCAGATTCCTGCGCCGTCATGCGCCCGTCCCGGGGCATGAAGCTCTCGCGGCGCCTCCGGCTGCGGCCGCGACCGACTCATGAAAATCCTTGCTTTGGATACGGCGACTGAGGGCTGCTCGGCGGCCCTCCTTATAGACGGCGAACTGAAAGGCACCGAGCTGGAGCTTGGACGGGGCCACGGCGAGCGCATTCTGCCCTTGATCGATGGGCTTCTCGCAGAAGGAGGGGTGAGCCTCGGTACGCTCGACGCCATCGCCTTTGGACGGGGACCCGGAGGGTTCACGGGCGTACGTCTCGCGGCGAGCGTCACTCAGGGGCTCGCCTTCGGCGCTGGGTTGCCCGTGGTGCCCGTCTCGGACCTGATGGCCGTGGCCCAGCGCGCCTTTGGAGTTGCCAGCAAGTCCCCCGAGGTGCGCCCCCAACGAGTGATCGTCTGTAACGACGCGCGCATGCGTGAGGTCTATTGGGCCTGCTTCGACCAGTTCGATGGCCTCGCCACACTCGCCGGCGATGAGAGGGTCAGTCCACCGGAGGCCGTGACTATCCCTGTGGGCTGGACAGCTCCCCTGATGGGTGCCGGCCGTGGCTTCGCCGCCTACCCGCCGTTGCGCGAGCGGCTGGAGCCCCGTCTGGCGGCCGTCCATGAACGCCTGCTTCCGCGCGCGCACGAGATCGCCTGGCTGGCGGCAGACACATTACTGAAGGGCGGTGCCGTGCCCGCCGAGCTGGCGATTCCCGTGTACTTGCGCGACGAGGTGGCGCAACCAGCTGAGCGGTAACGGAATTGAAACCTCCGATGTCATGAATCTGCAACAGACGCCCCCTGTAATACGTGCGCCACAAAGCCACGGAACGCCATGCCCGCCAAACTGGTTCTGATCGTCGAGGATGAGAAGCCGATACGCGAGATGATCGCGTTCGGACTGAAGCGCAATGGCTTCGAAGTCCGCGAGGCGGAGGATTGCCGCGCCGCGCGGGCCGCTCTCGTGGACCAGCGGCCGGATCTCGTGCTGATCGATTGGATGCTCCCGGACATGAGCGGTCTGGAGCTCACCCGGGCATTGAAACGGGACCGCGAGACGCGGGAGCTCCCCATCATTCTTCTGACGGCGCGTGCGGAGGAGGGGGACAAGGTCGCGGGCCTCGAGGGTGGCGCCGACGACTATGTCACCAAGCCGTTCTCGCCACGTGAGCTGCTCGCACGCATCAATGCCGTTTTGCGCCGCGCTTCCGGTAACGGAACCGATGAGCGTGTGGAATTCGAGGGGCTCGCGCTGGACCAGGCGAGCCATCGTGTGATGGTCGGCGAGCGCACGGTGGCGCTGGGCCCGACCGAGTACCGGATGCTGGAGTTCTTCATGACCCATCCGGAGCGGGTTTACACTCGGGATCAGCTGCTCGATCGCATCTGGGGCGGCAACGTCTACGTCGAGGAGCGCACGATCGACGTTCACGTTCGCCGGTTGCGCAAAGCGCTGGAGGAATTCGGCTACGATCGCTTTGTACAGACGGTACGCGGCTCGGGATATCGATTCTCGGCGCGCACGGTGTAAGAGTCGCGGCTCCGCAGCTGCCGCGAGAGAAGCGCACGAACGAGCTCTGATGCAGCCAGTTGCACAGGTATGGTGGTTCGCGACAGTGCGGTTGTTCGCGACCGTGCTGATTGGGATGGCCATTGGATGGCTGTTCGGCAGTGTCTGGGTCGGTCTCGCAGCGGCGCTGGCGCTGAATCTCTCCTGGCAGCTGGCCAACCTGTTCCGCACCGATTGGTGGCTGCGGCATCGTAGCTATGCGGACGCACCGGATGTAGGTGGAGTGTGGGGCGACATGATCGCGCAGATCGTGCGTCTGCACCGCCGTAAGCGCTTTCACAAGCAGCGCTTCGTTCAGCTCGTGCGGCAGCTGCAGCGCTCGACTGCTGCGCTTCCGAACGGTGTGGTCATGCTGAACGGACAGCGCGAGATCATGTGGTTCAACCGCACCGCCGCGCGGCTGCTGGACCTGCGCCGCACTGCCGATCTGGGGCTGCGGATCGACAATCTGCTGCGTGACCCCGAGTTCGCCCGCTACCTGGACGGCGGGGACTACACGAACGCCGTCGTGATCAGGCAGACCAAGGTGGAGGACAGTTACCTCTCGCTCCTCGTGGTCCCTTACGGCGAGGGGCAGCAGCTGCTGCTCGCAACCGACGTCTCGCGCCAGATGAAGCTCGAGGCGATGCGCAAGGACTTCGTGGCCAACGCCTCGCACGAGCTGCGTTCGCCACTGACGGTGATCTCCGGGTATCTCGAGACGCTCAGTCAGGACCCGGCCCTTGATCGCGATCTGCAGGGACCGGTGGCGGAGATGCGCCGTCAGGCGGACCGAATGACCGGGATCATCCAGGATCTGCTGGCACTGTCACGCCTGGAGGAGACCGACGAAGTCGTCGGCGGGGACCCCGTGGACATTGCCGCGCTGCTGTCGATTTTGCGCAAGGATGTGCTGGCGCGACCCTCGCATCCCCGCGATGTGCGCGTGCGCGTCGAGTCGGATGCGCAGCTCGTAGGTGACGAGCCCGAAATCCACTCCGCCTTCTCCAATCTGGTGGACAACGCTGCCAAGTACACCGCCGCCGACGGCTCCGTCGAGATGCGCTGGTGGGTGGATGAGGAGGGTGGCCACTTCTCGGTGACGGATACAGGAATCGGGATTCCCGCCGAGCACATTCCGCGGCTGACGGAGCGGTTCTATCGGGTCGACTCCGGGCGCTCGCGTTCCTCCGGCGGCTCGGGGCTCGGGCTGGCGATCGTCAAGCATGTGTTGCAGCGGCATGGGGCGCAGCTGGAAGTGACGAGCACGCTCGGGGCGGGGAGCACCTTCACCTGTCATTTTCCGCCGCAGCGTGTACAGCGCGTGAATGCCGAGTCCAAGGCGGCGGTTTAGGTTTTCATGACAACCGGTTCATCTGTAAGAATTAGTTCCCGCCGCTGTCATCGGGCTGACATGCGCGCAATCGAGCCTTGTGCGGCATGCGACAGCCAACGATGCGCACCCGCAAAGTGCGTACCCTGTTTCTCTCGGACATCCACCTGGGCTTCAAGCACTCGCGAGTGCGGGAGCTGAGTGATTTCCTGCGCGGCATCGATGCGGAACAGATCGTGCTCGTGGGCGACATCGTCGACGCGCTCAGTCTCTCGAAGCGCCTTTTCTGGTCGGCCGACCACACGAATGTCGTTCGGACGTTGCTGGCACGCCGCCGCGCCGGCGTTCGGCTCGTCTACATCCCCGGTAACCACGACGCCAGCCTCGCGATGCTGGCCGAGATGCTCCAGGGGCAGTTCGAGGTTCACCGCGAGTGGGTCCACCGCACCGCCCGCGGTCAGCGGTTGCTGGTCATGCACGGCGATCAGTTCGACGGCGTCGTTCCCGTGCCCGGCTGGCTGGGGCGTCTCGGAGATGCCCTCTACGAGGTCACCGTTGTCATGAACAACGGCCTGAACAACGTGCGCCGCTTGCTCAAGCGTCCTTACTGGCCGCTGGCGGAACGGATCAAGCTCAACATCGCCGCCAGCGTGCGCTACATCAACAGCTTCGAGCAGATCGCCGCCGACCACGCTCGCAGCCAGGGGTACGAGGGCATCGTCTGCGGGCACATTCATCGCGCCAACCTGCGCGAAATCGGCGGCACCCTCTATTGCAACACCGGCGACTGGGTCGAATCCTGCTCCGCTCTGGTCGAGCGTACGAACGGGGAGCTGCAGCTGCTGCGATGGTCTCACGGCGCGCGTCTTGCGCAGCGGAGTGACGCGCCCCTGGTGGCCGACGCTGCTTGAGAGGAGGGCGCGGGTGGCCGGGTTCACAGCCGCCACGGCGCAAATGATCGAGCATCCGGGGCCGGCTGCCTATGGATAGTCCTCTCTCGAGCGCCGCCGTGCGATGCGGGTCGCCGCCGTTGTGCACTTCCGCACTGTTTGTTTGCCGCCGTTCCGCTATGATCCAAAGTCGCGCGGAGCCCGAGAGGCCAGCTGATGGAAACCGCCGATCTCAGTCATCACATCTCCCGTCGTTTCAACGAAGATCTCGAGCGTGTCCGCAGCAAAGTGCTGGGCATGGGCGGCTTCGTCGAGCAGCAGCTCGCCAAGGCGATCACTGCGCTGGTGGAAGGGGACAGCTCCCTCGGGGAGTCGGTGGCCCTGGATGACTACCAGGTCAACAACATGGAGGTCACGATCGACGAGGAGTGCAGCCGGATTCTGGCCACCCGCGCCCCGGCGGCCGGTG
>CAZLYG010000447.1:0-4654 GCA_964563075.1 uncultured Steroidobacteraceae bacterium
ACCGGCATGCGGTGCTGCACGATCAGAACAGCGATCACACTTATGTGCCGCTGCAGCACGTCATGGATCATCAGCCGCGCGTGCAGGTCATCGATTCGGTGCTGTCGGAAGAGGCCGTCATGGGCTTCGAGTATGGCTACTCGACGACGGAGCCCAACGCGCTCGTGCTGTGGGAAGCCCAGTACGGTGACTTCGCCAACGGCGCGCAGGTCATCATCGATCAATTCATCAGCTCCGGAGAGGCCAAGTGGGAACGCTTCTGCGGACTCGCGCTGCTGCTCCCGCATGGTTACGAAGGAGCCGGACCCGAGCACTCCTCGGCCCGCCTGGAGCGCTTCCTGCAGCTGTGCGCGGAAAACAATATGCAGGTCTGCGTTCCCTCGACGCCGGCGCAGATGTTTCACATGTTGCGCCGGCAGATGCTGCAGTCCTTCCGCAAGCCGCTCATCGTGATGACTCCGAAGAGCCTGTTGCGTCACGATCTGTCGGTCTCGGGGCTGGAGGATCTGACGCAGGGCAGCTTCGCGCGCGTGATCGACGAGACGGACGACCTTGCGCCTGCGCAGGTGCGCCGCCTGGTGTTCTGCAGCGGCAAGGTATATTTCGATCTGCTCAAGGCGCGGCGCAAGGACAACATCCGCGACGTGGCGCTGGTGCGGATCGAGCAGCTCTATCCGTTTCCGACCGACGAGTACGAATCGGTGCTGCAGCGCTACTCAAACGTGCGTGACGTGGTGTGGTGTCAGGAGGAGCCGCAGAATCAGGGCGCGTGGTACCAGATCCGCCACCGTCTGCAGGAACTGCTCGGCGGACGCCGGCAGGTGCTCTATGCAGGGCGTGCTCCTGCCGCCGCGCCGGCTACGGGTATCAGCAAGATTCACGATGCCGAGCAGCAGGCACTCATCGATGCCGCCCTGCGTGCAACGACCACTGAGGATTCGGCACGTGAGACGACGCGCCTGACGGCGGCAGCTGCTGCAGCGGCTCCTGCCACGGCCCCAGCGATTCGCAAGAGCTCCTGACACTGGAATCCCATGACGACTGAAATCCGCGTGCCGCAGCTTCCGGAGTCCGTGGCCGACGCTACGCTCGTCGCCTGGCATAAGCAGCCCGGCGACTCCGTGAGCCGTGATGAGAATCTCGCCGACCTTGAAACCGACAAGGTCGTCCTCGAGGTGCCTGCGCCGGCCAATGGCGTGATTCGCGAGCTGAAGGTGCAGAGCGGCACGACGGTAACCAGCGGGCAGCTGCTCGCGGTCATTGAGGAAGGTGCCTCGCCTGCGAAGCCTGCCTCGGCCGCCGCGGGTGCATCAGCTTCGGCGGCTGCGAGTGCGCCAGTCTCGGCGGCCAAGTCGGCGCCTCCGGCGGGTGCCGCCAGGGCCGCGGCTCCCGAGTCGGCGCAAGACAGCGACAGGCTGAGCCCCGCCGTGCGACGGCTCGTCGAGGAGAACCAGCTGGACGCCGGTACCATCCCGGCTTCCGGGCGCGATGGCCGCCTGACCAAGTCCGATGTGGTTGACTTCCTCGCCAAGCGCCAGAGTGCAGCGCCGGCCGCCGCCACTGCGGCGCCAGCCGCTCCTGCAGGCAAACCGGCCGCTCCTGTGGGCCAGCCAGCCGCTCCGACGCCGGCTACCCGGCTTCCCGCGGGCGCGCGCGCCGAGCAGCGGGTGCCGATGACCAGGTTGCGCCAACGGGTGGCCCAACGGCTCGTGCAAGCGCAATCCACCCAAGCCCTGCTCACCTCGTTCAACGAGGTCGACCTGACTGCGGTGCAGGAACTGCGGGCGCGGCACAAGGAGCGCTTCGAAAAAGAGCACGGCGTGAAGCTCGGCTTCATGTCGTTCTTCGTCAAAGCTTCCATCGAGGCGCTGAAGAAGTTTCCCGTCATCAACGCCTCGGTTGACGGCAACGACATCGTGTATCACGAGTTCTACGATATCGGCGTCGCTGTCTCCACTGAGCGGGGACTGATGGTGCCGATCGTACGTGATGCGGACGTGAAAAGTTTTGCAGCGATCGAAGCGGAGATCGCGCAGTACGCCAAGAAGGCTCGCGAGGGCACGATCGCGATCGAGGATCTCACCGGCGGCACGTTCACCATCACCAACGGTGGGGTATTCGGTTCGCTGATGTCCACGCCCATTGTGAATTCTCCGCAGAGCGCCATATTGGGTATGCACAAGATCCAGGAGCGCCCCATGGTCGTGCGGGATGCCAGTGGCACACCGCAGATCGCGATTCGACCGATGATGTACCTGGCGGTGACCTACGATCACCGGATCATCGACGGCCGCGAGGCCGTGCAGTTCCTGGTCAACGTGAAGGACTGTCTCGAGGATCCGGGACGGATGTTGCTAGGTTAGGCGCGGGAGACTTCATGACTGACTCTTTTGACGTCGTCGTCATCGGCGGCGGTCCCGCCGGCTATCCAGCCGCGATCCGCGCGGGCCAGAACAAACTGAGCGTCGCGTGTATCGACGAATGGAAGAATCTCGACGGCAGCAACGCCTTCGGGGGCACGTGCCTGAATGCCGGCTGCATTCCTTCCAAGGCGCTGCTGGAGTCCTCGGAGCTCTTTCATCGGGCCAAGGAAGAGCTCGGCGTGCATGGCATCCGCACCTCGGGTGTCACGCTGGATCTGGCGCAGATGCAGAAGCGCAAGGCCGGCATCGTCAAGATGATGACGCAGGGCATTCTGGCCCTGTTCAAGGGCGCAGGCGTCGTTCCGCTGCAGGGTCACGGGAAGCTGCTGCCCGGCAAGCGTGTTGAGTTCACCGCTCTGGATGGCACGCGGCGCGAGCTCACCGCAAAACACGTGGTGTTGGCGAGCGGGTCCGCGCCGATCGAGCTGCGCTCGGCTCCCTTTGACGGCAAGCGCATAGTCGATTCGTGGGGAGCGCTCGAGCTCGATGCGGCGCCGAAGCGGCTCGGAGTCATCGGAGCGGGCATCATCGGCCTGGAGCTCGGGAGCGTCTGGCGCCGGCTCGGGAGCGAGGTGGTCATTCTGGAAGCGCTGCCTGAGTTCCTCGCGATCGCCGACCAGCAGCTCGCCAAGGAGGCGCTGCGGCATTTCAAGAAGCTCGGGCTGGATGTGCGCCTGGGCGCCAAGGTCACCGCGGCCAAAGTGGCCGACGACGGGGTCACCATCAGCTATACCGACTCGCAGGGCGCGCAGAGCCTGAACGTCGACAAGGTCGTCGTGGCGATCGGTCGCCGACCGTATACGAAGAATCTGCTGGCACCCGGCACCGGTGTCGAGCTCGATGAGCGCGGCTTCATCAAGGTCGATCAGGAGTGCCGTACGGGCGTCGAGGGCGTCTGGGCTGTCGGTGATTGCGTGCGTGGGCCGATGCTGGCTCACAAGGGCAAGGAGGAGGGCGCGATGGTCGCGGACCTGATCGCCGGACACTATGCCGAGGTGAACTACAAGACCGTGCCTTCGGTGATCTACACCGCTCCGGAGATCGCCTGGGTGGGTCTCACCGAGGAGCAGGTGAAAGCCAGCGGCCGTCCCTACAAGAGCGGCGTATTTCCGTTCCTCGCGAGCGGCCGGGCGCGCGCCATGGAGCAGGCACAGGGATTTGCGAAAATCATCGCGGCACAGGACGACGATGAGATTCTCGGCGTGCACGTCATCGGTCCCATGGCCGGCGAGCTGATCGCCGAAGCCGTCCTCGCCATGGAGTATTCCGCGAGCACCGAAGACCTCCAGCGGACGATCCACGCACATCCGACTCTTTCGGAGGCGATCCACGAAGCGGCGCTTGCGGTGGACAAGCGCGCTATCGATTCCCTCAATCGCTGAGCACGGCTCTACTTGCCCGGCGCCGGAGCGCTCGTGCTTGCCGGCGCCTGGAGCGCCTTTTTCTTCGCCGGCGTACGCCTGTGGAGGATGGGGGCCTGGATGGGCGATCCATAGACATGAGCCCTGGAATGCCCCTGCGGTGCATACGAGCTGGCCTTGGTGTGATGCGGTCCGGGGGCGGACCGGCTCAGCGTGCGCGGCTGACCGGGGTCGACCGCCACGGCGAGGTGAGCGCCGCCGCCAAGGACCAGCAGGGCGCATGTCAGGATCGCTTTCATAGGCACCCCCGAGCTCAAGGAGAGAGCTTGAACTGCAACCGCACCTGCGATTGCGACTCAACGGGCCGTCCATCGACGACCCGGGGCTCGTAGCGCCACCCCCGCACGGCGTCCGTCGCTGCGCGATCGAAAACGTCGGCGGGGTGCGAGCCGACGACGGACACGTTCTTCACTGTTCCGTCGGTCGTGATGGTGAAGTGGACATCGACGTATCCCTGGAGGCCGCTGCGCAGGGCGGATTCAGGATACTGAGGAGCAACGCGATGTGTCAGCTGAGCCTGCGCTGTCACGGTGGGGGCCGTGGACGCCCGCGCTGACGGCGCTGGCGGGGTATCGGAGATCGGCTGGCTCGCGCTTGCGCTTGCAGAGGGGAGGTTGCCAGTCGCACTGGCTGGCAGCGCTACCGGGGGCGCCGCAGGTCCCGGTGACGCGGTAAACGTATCGGGTAACGCGGAAGCCGCACGCAGAAGAGGCTCGCTCGAGGTCGGAGCCCCGGCGACAAACACCGGGCCGCCGTCGCTCTTCGCGGGATTGCCCGTCCCGGTGGGCGTTTCCGAGCGGCTGGCCACCG
>CAZLYG010000448.1:0-4633 GCA_964563075.1 uncultured Steroidobacteraceae bacterium
CGCTCCATGGGCAGGTCGAGCTTGCGAGCCATCGCCTGGATGATGCGGATGTTCGCCTGATGCGGCACGAGCCAATCGATCGATGAGCGATCCATGCTGTTCGCCTCGAGAGCCTCGTCCACGGCACGACCCAGCGTGGTCACGGCTACCCTGAACACTTCGCTGCCGACCATCTCGATGGCCGCGGCTCCCGCATCGCCAAAACCCCGCGAAACCCCGCCGGCGCAGTACAGAAGATCCTTGTACGTGCCGTCCGAGTGCACGTGGGTCGAGAGGATTCCGGGCTCCTCGGAAGCTTCCAGCAACACGGCTCCGGCGCCATCCGCGAACAGGATCGCGGTCGAACGGTCCTTCCAGTTGGTGATTCGCGAGAGCGTCTCGGCGCCCACCACGAGCGCACGCTTGGCCTCGCCGGCCCGTACGAACTTGTCGGCTATCGACAGTGCATACATGAAGCCGCTGCACGCCGTCTCGACACTGAAAGCAGGCCCCCCTCGACAGCCGAGGCGTGCCTGCAGCAGCGTCCCGCAGTTGGGGAATACGAGATCAGGAGTGGTGGTGCCGAAGGCAATCAGATCGACGTCGGTGGGGCGCACGCCGGCGGCGTCCAGAGCGCGCCGCGCTGCCTGCTCGGCCAGATCTACCGTCGTCTCACCGTCTGCCGCGATGTGCCGGCGCTCGATGCCGGTTCGGGTTCGGATCCACTCGTCGGTGGTGTCCATCATCTTCTCCAGATCGTAGTTCGTGAGAACTTTCTCGGGAAGATGACCGCCCGTGCCGGCGATACGAGAATGAATCAAGTGGCCAACCTCTTATTCCCCTGCAGCGCCTGCTCTATCTGCGATGTCAGATCTCTGCGCGCGGCAAGGGCGGCTGTACCAATGGCCCGCGAGAAGGCGACCCCATCCGCTCGACCGTGGCTTTTTACCACGATACCGGCCAATCCGACCATGCACGCCCCGTTGTAACGCCGGGGATCGAGGCTCGCGGCGACTCTGCGCAACACCGGCCGTGCGATCAGCCCTGCGAGCTTGTCGCGCCAGGAAGCACGAAATTCCTTGCGCATCCGATCGGCGATCAGGCCGGCCACTCCCTCCATCGTCTTCAACGCAACGTTGCCCGTGAAGCCATCGGTGACCACGACATCCACGTCGCCGGAAAAAATGTCGTCGCCCTCGACGAAGCCGACATAGTTGAGGCCGCTGACGGACAGCAGTGCGTGCGCGGCCTGCACGACCTCATGGCCCTTGATGTCCTCTTCGCCGATGTTGAGCAGGCCGATGCGCGGACTCTCCAGCCCGTGAATGTCGCCGGCGATGATGGCGCCCATCGCGGCGAACTGGCGCAACTGCTCCGGCGTCGCCTTCGTGTTGGC
The DNA here is from genome assembly GCA_964563075.1 of uncultured Steroidobacteraceae bacterium. Taxonomy (GTDB): domain Bacteria; phylum Pseudomonadota; class Gammaproteobacteria; order Steroidobacterales; family Steroidobacteraceae; genus 13-2-20CM-66-19. The sequence continues at coordinate 1,376 of CAZLYG010000448.1, forward strand.
TCCGAGATCCAGCATCTGCGTGTGCCCATGCGCGGCGGGAATGGCGGAGATGATGGCGGCCCGGTCGACCCCCTCGAGCGTCTTGAGCACGAAATGCGACATGGCCGTCAGGGCGCCCGTGTTGCCGGCGCTGACGCACGCGGAGGCGCGCCGCTCCTTCACGAGATCGATCGATACGCGCATGGAGGAATTCTTCTTGCGGCGAATGGCCTCACGCGGCGAGTCGTCCATCGCCACGACCTCGGCGGCGGGTACAACCTCGATGCGGCTGCGAACGGAATCGGATGCGCTGCGCAGGTCGATCGCACCCGGATCCCCTACCAGCAGCGCACGCAGCTGGACGTCGTCAGCCAGTGCGCGCAGCGCACCGGCAACGTACTCGGGCGGCGGATGATCGCCGCTCATGACATCGATGGCGACGGGTAGCACGGTGGCTCGAGAACAGAGCCTCAACCCGTTCGATCAGTCCTGGTCGTCGGCGTCGGCGGGCTTCTCGAGCACGCGGCGGCCACGGTAGAAGCCGTCCGGAGTGATGCGATGACGCAGATGGGTCTCCCCGGACTGGGGGTCCGTCGACAGCGCGGGCTTGGACAGCCCATCGTGCGAGCGATGCATGCCGCGCCTGGACGGCGTCTTGCGGCTTTTTTGAACGGGCATTGTTGCAATTACTCCTACTGGAACTACTTGCGCTTCAACAGCTCTTGCAGCTGCGCAAACGGTCTCTGCGTCTCCCCCGGCGTCGTTTCGGCGACAGCGTCCGGCGCCGCCGGTGCGCACTCGGCGGCATTCTCGTGCGACGGGACAATGGGCAGAAAGAGCATCAACTCCTCCTCCACGATCTCCCGGATACTGATCCGCCCACCCGGCGCGAGCATCGGCTCGAGATCGTCCGGAACACGACCCGCTTCCGCTTCGTTCGGTATCAGCGCCACGCGCGAGCGCGTCTCGACGGGTGCTTCCAACCGCTCCATGCAGCGCTGACACTGCAGAACGGCCGTACCGCGTACGGTAAGCTCCGCGACGGCGAGTCCCGCCTCGCGCGTGAAATGCACTCTCCCCTCCACCCTGCCCGAGGCTTGCAGCCGTGAGCGCAGCCGAGGCAGCTCGGCAACTGGAACGGAGAAGTCGACGTCGGCCTCCCCGTCAGCCAACCGATCGATATCGAGCGGCTCGGACCCGGGCGGCGACATGGGGCGCGTATAATAGGTATGCGACTCCCGCAAGTCAAAGGCCTTCGCTGTGTAAGCTCTTGTTTCTCGAAGGTGTATTTTCCCGGCCGAGGAGGCCTCGGCCATCGGGGAACTTACCATGCACGCTCTGATCCTCGCTTCCACCTCTCCCTATCGGCGCCAGCTGCTGGAGCGTTTCGACATCGACTTCGAGACTGTCGCTCCGGAGGTCTCTGAAGAGCACGTGGACGGCGAGTTGCCTGTGGACCGGGCAGCACGGCTTGCGCTGGCGAAGGCGCTGGCGGTCGCCGAGAGATACCCGGACGCTGTGGTCATCGGAAGCGACCAGGTGGCAGCCGCCGGCTCCCGCATCCTGGACAAGCCGGGGAACGCGGCAAACAATCGGGCTCAACTCGCGGCGCTCAGCGGCACGAGTGCGCGCTTCTACACCGGCTGCGCCGTCGTGAAACCAAGCAGCAGCGTGCGGCTGACGCATATGGATACCACGACGGTGTATTTCCGACCGCTGACGACAGGCGAGATCGGACGCTATGTGGAGCGTGAAAAGCCCTTCGACTGCGCGGGGGGCTTCAAGGCGGAAGCCCTCGGAGCGAGCCTGTTCGAGAGCATCGAGAGCACCGACCCGACCGCGCTCATCGGCCTCCCCCTGATCTGGCTGTCCGGCGCCCTTCGCCGCGCGGGTTTCCCCCTGCCCTAGCGTCGCCCAGCTTGTCCAGCACTGCGGCCAGATCCGCGGGTAGCGGCGCGCTCACGCTGAATTCGCCTCCGTTGGGCCACTCGAAGCTCACGCTCGAGGAATGCAGGAACATGCGCCGCAAACCCGCATCCCGGAGCTCGAGATTGAAGGTCTCGTCGCCGTACTTTTCGTCCCCGGCGACGGGATGTCCAGCGTGCTGCGCGTGGACACGTATCTGGTGCGTGCGGCCCGTATGGAGGGCAACCTCCACGAGCGTAGCCCGCTTGCCGAAGAATTCCACCGGGCGAAATTCGCTGACGGAGGGTTTCCCGGAGGAGTGGGCTCTGACGGTTCGCTCGCCTCCCACCCGCAGGTCCGTGCGCAAAGGTACGTCGATGCGTTTTTTCCCCAGGTTCCAGTGGCCGCGCAGCAGAGCCAGATAGCGCTTCTCGAACCTCGCGCCCTCGCGCAGCAGAGCGTGCAACGTGCGCAACGTCTGGGTGTTGCGGGCGACGATCAGGCAGCCGCTGGTGTCCCGATCGAGGCGGTGGGCAAGCTCGAGCTTCTCTTCGGGGCGTAGCGCCCGCAAGGCTTCGATGACGCCATAGCTGAGCCCGCTGCCACCGTGAACGGCCATCCCGGAAGGCTTATTGAGGACCAGAACACGCTCGTCCTCGTAGATGATCGCCTGGCGCACGCTCTCGAGCGCGTCCGGGGTGGGACGGCCCGGATCGGGCCTGGGAAGCACGTGGACCGGTGGGATCCTGATTTTGTCGCGCGTATGCAACCGCGTATCGGGTCCTGCACGGTGCCCGTTGACGCGTACCTCACCTTTACGGATGAGCCGGTATACCCGGCTGCGGGGGACCTCCCCCAGGACTCTCTGGAGGAAGTTGTCCAGCCGCTGCCCGTCCTGGGCTTCTTCCACCTCCAGGTGTCGGACACTGGGCCGCGCCGCCGTATTGGGTTGCTCCGACACCTCGACCTCGTCGTAAGACATTGTTTCTACAATGGTCGTATGAGTATACTGCTGTAGTCACCCCCAAATGGGGCGACCAATGGTCGGCGGCTAACGATTGCCGCCGCGTGTTAGTTGGTCCTCCCGGCACGCATGCCTGACGGCGCGCGCGCCAGAAGGCCATCGTATCGAGCCGACTAACGATTGCGCAGTCCGCGTAGACAGCATAAACCGTCCGCGGGCGGCGCCTTGAGTTCACCGAAGGTTTCCAGCGCACCGCTGCGGGTACGCAGCGGGCATCGAAGTGAATAACGAAATTCGAGCGCCCTTGATAGTACGAAATCTTCGCTGCTGGGCGGGTTTGCCCACGCGTGCGACGCATGCGTCGCACCCCGCCGTGTCCACGTCGTCGGCTCCTCACTCCACAGTAGGGG
>CAZLYG010000449.1:0-4630 GCA_964563075.1 uncultured Steroidobacteraceae bacterium
AGCGCGCCGGTCGTCAGCGGCGACATGGTGGTCGTGATCAATGATGCCGGCGCCATTACCGCATTCCGGACGACGCCGATTGCGGGCGCGAAAGTGGTGGCACCTCCGCCGCCACCCGCTCCCACGGCACAGAAGGACAACGTCGAGGCACCCAGCACGCCCACCGATCAGGCCGTGACGCCGGCCAAATAGACCGGAGGCAGGGTGGTCGGATGTTGCCCGTTCGGCCCAACGTCGGCAAGTCCACGCTGTTCAATGTGTTGACCGGTACCCGTGACGCCATCGTCGCGGACGTGCCGGGTCTCACCCGCGACCGGCAATACGGATTCGGCAAGGTGGGTCCCATCCCCTATGTCGTCATCGACACGGGCGGCCTCGTCGAGAATCCCGTTGGCATTGAGGCGCAGATGCGGGCGCAAACCGAGCGCGCCGTGGAAGAGGCGGATCGCCTGGTTTTCCTGGTCGATGCGCGTGCCGGGCTGACACCGCAGGATCATTTCGTCCTGCGTGAGCTGCGCCGCTCCGGCAAGCCGGTGACCCTCACGCTCAACAAGTCCGAGGGACTGGATGCGGACAACGCCGCCATCGATTTTCACGCCCTCGGAATCGGGGACCCGCTCGCGATCTCTGCCGCTCACGGCCAGGGCTGCGAAGAGCTCATGGAGCGGGTGCTGGCGGGCTTCGAGGCGCAGCCACGCGAGAGCGGCGATGTCGGGGCCATCCGCATCGCCATCATCGGCCGGCCCAATGTGGGCAAGTCAACACTCGTGAATCGCCTCCTGGGGGAAGAGCGCGTGATTGCGAGCGATCAACCCGGGACTACCCGCGACAGTATCCTGGTGCCGTTTCAGCGCGACGGCCGTGACTTTCTCCTCATCGACACCGCGGGGATGCGGCGTCGATCCAAGGTCGAGGATGTCATCGAGCGCGCCAGTGTTGCGAAGACTCTGCAGGCGATCGACGAGGCACATGTCGTCATTCTCGTGCTGGACGCTCACGATACCGTCGCCGAGCAGGATGCGAGTGTCCTGGGCGTTGCGCTCGAGCGCGGGCGCGCTCTGATCATTGCTGTCAATAAGTGGGACGGCATTCCTCCTGAGCAGCGCGAGACCATCCACCGTCAGCTCGCTCTGAAGCTCGACTTCGTCCCCTTCGCGCCACTTCACTTCATTTCAGCGCGCCATGGCACCGGCGTCGGTGAGTTGGTCGGTGCAACCGTGCGCGCCTATGAGGCTGCGATGCGTGAGATGCCAACGCGCGAATTGACACGCACGTTAGAGCACGCACTGACCGTTCATCAACCGCCCATGATCCGCGGCCGGCGTATCAAGTTGCGCTACGCGCATCAGGGTGGCAGAAATCCTCCACGGATCATTATCCATGGCAGCCAAGCGGGCTCTGTGCCCGATGCGTACAGCCGCTATCTGGCCAACGTGTTTCGCAAAAAGTTCGACTTGTTTGCGACGCCGGTGAGGATGGAGTTTCGCACGGACAGCAATCCTTATGACCGCCCCGGCCGCAGGAAGCCTTCAACTCCGGGAGCCCGCAGGGGAAAGGCCGCGGCCTCGCGGCGGCGGTAGCAGGGGGGCAAGCAGCCGCTGGCGGACATGTCGAGTGCGCCCTAGTCGTGAGATGCCGAGGCCTCGGGAGGCAGGAATAGCGCGGGGTCGACGAACGTGGAGTTGAGCACGACGCCCCAGTGCAGGTGCGGGCCCGTCACTCGCCCGGTCGCTCCCACCTTGCCGATCACTTGCCCGGTATTCACATGGTCGCCGGTCTTCACGCCGATGGCGCTCATGTGGCAATACATGGTGATCAGCCCCTCGCCATGATCGATGAACACGGTGTTGCCGTTGAAGAAATAGTTGCCGGTATCGATCACGACGCCATCCGCGGGCGCCTTGATGGGCGTTCCCGTCGGGGCGGCAATATCCATCCCGGTGTGCGGACTGCGGGGCTCATTGTTGAATACGCGCCGCATGCCATAGGAGCTGGAGCGAATGCCCGGAATCGGCTGCAGCAGGCGCAGGGTTGCCGGCGGATGGAAGGAGAATGTGGCGAGTGCCTTCTCGATCTTCGGGCGCTCGTGGTTGTAGCGATCGAGGTCTTTCCTGGAGAGATCGACCTTGGAGGGCGCGACCTTCAACGACTGGGTCACGTACTGCTTGTCCATGATTTCGAAGGGAACCTCGGTCTCGGGTTTGCCGGCTGCGTGCACTCGCACGATGGCACGGCCGAGGTGGGCGGAGAGAGGAATGCCGACGATGGCGACCCAGTGATCATCCTGCCTCAGCACCATTGCGCGCCTGTCGTCATAGGTGACGACCGGAATCTGACTGGCGTCCCCGTCGATCGGCAGCTCCAGCACTCCGCCCGGCACGAGGCTCGCCTGCGGCAAAACCAGTGACGCTGCGGACGCCGCTCCCGAGGCAACCAGCGACGCGACCACCGTCACCGCCAAGCTCGATAAACTTCTCAGCATCTAGTCCTCTTTCCCCGTGACTCGCGCCTTGAGCTTGCCATGGGCAAGGCGCGCAGTGATCTCATCTCCAACAGCCACTGATTCTGTGTCGGTGATGAGCGACCCGTCCGCGTATCGCGTCACAACAGCGAAGCCTCTCTCGATCGTGGCAAGGGGGCTGACTGCCTGCAACGTTCGTGCGGCCGCGCTGTATCGCGAGACCGCGTTTCCCAACCGCGCCCGCATGGCGCGCTCCAAGCGCACTTGCAGATCAGCCCGGCTTCTCATCAGTGAGAGTCGACCCCGCAGGGCCTGCTCGAGCCGGCTCGCGAGCGCCGCGTGACGCAAGCGGAAGTCACGTACGAGGCGATCCGGAGATCTCTGGACGAGGCGCGCATACAGGTCGGTCATTCTTCCGCGATCGTGACGGATATTCGAGCGCAGAGCGTGCGCAAGCCTCTGTTCGAGATCGTCCAGCCGCTGTTCCTGCTGCAGCAGTCGCACGCCGGGATGACATCGCTTCAGCCGCAGGTTCACGTTCTCGAAGTGAGCCGAGAGCGAACGCAACTCCCGGCGCATGCAGGCACTGAGCCGTCCCGCATTGCGCGCAAGCGCATCAAGGAAGGTGGCGCGATCGGGCACGACGAGCTCGGCCGCCCCCGACGGGGTGGGCGCACGCGCATCCGCGACGAAATCGGCGATCGTGAAATCGATTTCGTGGCCTATGCCCGCGACGACCGGAATCGGGCATGCCCGCACGGCGCGCGCCAGCCGCTCGTCATTGAAGGCCCACAGATCCTCGAGCGAGCCGCCGCCCCGGGCGAGGATCAGAACATCGCACTCTTTGCGCAGGCCGGCCACGCGCAGGGCATCGATTAGCGCCGGTACCGCGGCAGCGCCTTGCACGGGCGCCGGATAGATCAGAACGGCTGCGGGCGGAAAACGCCGCGCCAGGATGTGCAGAATGTCCCGGATCGCAGCGCCGGTAGGCGAGGTGACCACGCCGATCCGGCGGGGGTAGCGAGGCAGGCTGCGCTTGAGCTGGGGGTCGAAGAAGCCCTCGGCGGCCAGCTTCGTCTTGAGGCGCTCGAACTGCTGCCGCAGTGCGCCGATGCCGGCCTCCTCCATGTACTCCGCGACGAACTGAAACTCCCCACGCGGCTCGTAGAGGCTGATGCGGCCGCGCGCCAGCACTTTCTGGCCATCGCGCGGGATGAAGCCAATCCCGTTGTTCTCGCGGCGAAACATGGCGCAGCGCAGCTGCGCGTTGCGGTCCTTGAGGGAGAAGTACCAGTGGCCGGAAGCGGGCTGGGAGAAGTTCGACAGCTCGCCCTCGACCCAGATCACCCCGAATCCCCGCTCCAGCAGCACCCGCGCCTCGCGGTTCAGGCGCGAAACGGTGTAGACGTTGCGCTCGGGCTCGGCGCTCTTGGGAGGCATGGCAGCCATCCGCAGAACCTTAACATGAGGTTTACCCGGGGGCCGTTCGTGCGTACAATCGCGGGCTTTATCCAGCTCGGCCACGGCCGCAGGCCTGGTCGACAACCGACTAGGCAGTCCATGCGTATCCTCGAAGAAGCCCTTACCTTCGATGATGTCCTCCTCGTCCCGGCGTACTCGGAAATCCTGCCTCGCGAGGTCGACCTCTCCACGCGCGTAACGCGCAAGATCCGGTTGAACGTACCGCTGCTGTCCGCAGCGATGGATACCGTCACCGAAGCGCGTCTGGCGATTACGATCGCCCAGGAAGGCGGCATCGGAATCATTCACAAGAGCATGACCATCGACGCGCAGGCGCGCGAAGTCGGCCGGGTGAAAAAGTTCGAGAGTGGCGTGATCAAGGATCCGATCACCGTATCGCCCACGATGACTATTCGCCAGGTACTGGATCTCACGCGCTCGCGCGGCATCTCCGGTGTGCCGGTCGTAGTCGGCAAGAAGGCCGTAGGCATCGTTACACATCGCGACCTGCGCTTCGAGCAGAAGCTCGATGCCCCGGTGTCCAGCGTGATGACGCCACAGGAGCGCCTCATCACCGTCCGTGAGAATGCGCCCAAAGAAGAGGTCCTCGCTCTCCTCCACAGGCATCGCATCGAGAAAGTGCTGGTCGTCGACGCCGACCACGAGCTCGTTGGCATGATCACGGTGAAGGACTTCCAGAAGACAACC
>CAZLYG010000450.1:0-4627 GCA_964563075.1 uncultured Steroidobacteraceae bacterium
CCTGAACGTTCTCGCCGATCAGCAGCTTGCCCAGGTCCTGCAGATTGGGCAGGCCTTCGAGGAACAGGATGCGCTTGATCAGGCGATCGGCGTGCTTCATCTCATCGATCGATTCGTCCTTCTCGTACTCTTCCAGGCGCTGCAGTCCCCAGTTGCCGAACATGCGGGCGTGCAGGAAATACTGGTTGATCGCCGTCAGCTCGTTCTTCAGCACGGCATTGAGGTGCTTGAGGATTTGAGGATTGCCTTTCACTTGTCAGGGCCTCCCCGCCCACCTTCTTAAGGGGGATCGCGCTTCGCGCGATCCCTCAGTGTAGTTATTGAGCCCGGGATCTTGGGGGAATGGTGCACGCGGGGCAAGGCGGCCCGGCACCGCAGACTCACCGAGGGAAATCGATGACCGAGGGCTCAGGCTGCGGACTTGAGCTGCGGCCTGGATGGGCTGGAGATCTGCTCGCTGATGACTTGGCGGGCGGTGTCTTCGCAGCGTCCGCAGCAGCTCCCGACGGGCAAGCGGCACTGTACGTCGAAGAGAGAAGACGCCCCACGCTCGACCTCTTCGCGAATCTCGCGATCGGTGACGGCATGGCAGACGCAGACGTACATGGGCGATTCCTCTAGGAGTAAGGCTATTCTAAGTGCAAATAAGAATGATTGTCAATCGCATAGGCCCGGGTTCGCCCGGTCGCCTTCCCCCGTCGATTGGGCGCGTTCGGCGACGGGGAACGGGTAAGAAACTGTAAACTTTCCGCCTGGATAGCCCTCCAATCCCGTAGCCCGCGCAACGCTCAGAAAGACCAGGGAGATCTCGTGAGCGCGAACCCCGAACATGAATTGCCTTCTTCGGAGACTCCGAGCGAGCAGGTCCGGTGGATCGGCCGCGACGCGATTCCGCTGGACCGCGTCGGCGTCATCGAGCCACTTTCGCCTGTGCCCGCAGACACACAGCCAGGGGACAGAGCCAAGTGGATCGCCGCGGTGGCACTCCTGGTCATCGCGCTCGCGGCCGCGGCTGCATATTGGAAATTGCGTGCCGGTTCGGCAACGCCTGCGAGCCTTGCGAGCCGGGACTCGATTCCGCTCATCTCAGTCGTCGTTCCCACACTGAAGCCGGTCACGACCGCCGTGACATTCACTGGAACCATTGCGGCGCGCTATGACATGCCGATCGGGATCGACGGCGATGCCGGCCGGATCGTGGCGGTCAAAGCGGAAGCGGGTGACCACGTGAAAAAGGGCCAGGTACTTGCGCAACTCGACACCTCCGTACTCGAGCCGCAGGTGAACCGGCTCGCAGCCTCGCTCGATCAGGCACGCGCGCAAGCCGCGCTGTCTGCGGCAGAGTATCGGCGTGCCAGAGCCGTCGAGTCCGCGGGCGCCCTGTCTGCAGAAGACATCGAGAAACGGCGCGCCGCGGCGGTAACGGACGATGCGAGCGTGAAGGTGGCGGCCGCGATGCTCGCAGAAGCGCAAGCCCGAGTCGCGCGAACGCGCGTGGTAGCCCCGACGGACGGAATCGTTCTCACCCGCAAGGCGGAGGTCGGACAGACGGCCAGCCCTGGCGGCGACGCCCTCTTTCGTCTAGCCAGCGGCGGTGAAATCGAAATGCGCGGCCAGGTCGCGGAGCAGGATCTCGCGGCCCTGAAAGTGGGCCAGGCCGCGTCCGTATATCTGACAGGACTGCCGAAGCCCTTCGAAGGACGCGTCCGTTTGCTCGGTGCCGTCATCGACCCGCAGACGCGGCTCGGCGACATTCGCATCTCCCTGAAAGCCGATCCGGCACTGCGACCTGGTGCCTTCGCGCGCGCCTCGGTGACTACAGCGCAGGTCGAGCGCCCCATCCTTCCGCAGACGGCCGTACTGTCGGATGACGAGGGGACCTACGTATTCGTCGTGTCGACACGGAACACCGTGCAGCGCCGGAGTGTGCATGTCGGGGGAACGACTCCCGAGGGAGTCATCATCTCCGGCGGACTGTCAGGTGATGAGCACATCGTCGCAACGGCCGGTGCATTCCTGCGCGACGGCGAGAGCGTCTCGGTCGCCCCGGCGTCCTCGTCATGAGGAATATCTCCGCCTGGGCGATCAGGCACCCGGTCTCGCCGATAGTGCTGTTCGTCGTGCTCGTGTTCGCGGGCATCGTGGCTTTTGTACGCCTGCCCATCACGCTGGATCCGGACATCTCCTTCCCGCTGGTCACCGTCAACATCTCCCAGCCGGGCGCGGCGCCCCAGGAGATCGAGACCCAGATCATTCAGAAGGTCGAGGGCGCCGTCGCGGGTGTAGGCAACATCCACAACATCAACTCGCTGGCGATCGAAGGTGATGCCAACATCTTCATCGAGTTCCAGATCGGCACGCCCATCGATCGTGCCGTGACGGACGTGCGCGATGCCGTTTCGAAAGTGCGGCCGGAGTTGCCCGAGGGACTCCTGGAGCCGCAGGTGCGCCGCGTCGACGTCGACCGCGGCGCCATCGCCTACTACGCGGTCAGCTCACCGAAGATGACCGAAGAGGAGCTCTCCTGGTTCGTCGACAACACCATCACCAAGCGGCTGCTGGCGATTGCCGGTGTCGCGCAGGTCTCCCGCGGGGGCGGCGTCAACCGCGAGATCCGTGTCGAGCTGGATCCCGCCCGGATGCAGGCGCTGGGCATCACTGCAGTCGAAGTGAACCAGCAGTTGCGACAGCTCAACATTGACTCCCCCGGCGGACGTACTCAGGTGGGCGGTGGGGAGCAAGCCGTCCGCGTGCTCGGCGGAGCACGCACTGCTGCTGCGCTGGGTGACACTCGAATCATGCTGTCGGGCGGGAGATTTGCGCGGCTGCGCGACATCGCCACGGTGCGGGATGGAGTAGGAGAAATCCGCTCGATCTCCCGTTTGAACGGCCGGCCTGCCACGACGTTTGGCGTGTACAAGGCCAAGGGCTCCTCCGACGTCACTGTGTTGCAGAGCACCGAGGACGAGCTGGCGAATATCGTCAAGGAAAATCCGGACGTGAGCCTCACCAAGGTGTTCACGACTGTCGATTACACGAAGGAAACCTATCATTCGGCCATGAGCGCGCTGGTCGAGGGGTCGATCCTCGCGGTCATCGTGGTGTGGTTCTTCCTCACTGACTTCCGGGCCACGGCGATTTCCGCGCTGGCCATTCCGCTGTCTGCGATCCCGGCGTTTGCGTTCATGCATTTCATGAACTTCTCGCTGAACTCCATCAGCCTGCTGGCGCTATCGCTGGTCGCCGGCGTGCTCGTCGACGACGCTATTGTGGAGATCGAGAACATCGTCCGGCACATGCGCATGGGCAAGTCCGGCTATCAGGCGGCACTGGACGCTGCCGATCAGATCGGCCTCGCGGTCGTCGCCACCTCGTCAACCATCATTGCCGTGTTCCTGCCCGTCAGCTTCATGCCGGGGATCACCGGCCAGTACTTCATCCAGTTCGGGCTGACAGTCGCTGCGGCCGTGTTTTTCTCTCTGCTGGTTGCACGCCTGATTACTCCCGTCATCGCCGCCTACACGCTCAAATCCGGAAAGGTCGAGGCCCACCTGGATGGTCCCGTGATGGCGTGGTATCAGAAAGTGCTGCGTCTCTCGGTGAAGCATCGTTGGATCACCCTCGGCGCGGGCACCGTGTTCTTTGCCGCTTCGATCGGCGGTCTGATGCTCATGCCGCAGTCATTCGTGCCGGATGCGGATTTCGGCAGCTCTGATCTGCAACTGGAGTTACCGCCCGGAGTGCGCCTGGATGAGACCTCCGCGGTATCTGCCCGCGCTTACCGCATCATTGCGCGCCAGCCCGAGGTGAGCAGCGTTGTGGAGTCGATCGGGGAGGACGACTCCGGCGAGGTACGGATCGCGAACCTGTACATCTCGCTCGTGCCGCCCAATCAGCGCCACCTCACCCAGAAGCAGTGGGAGGACCGGGTGCTGCCGGAGCTGAAGAAGATTCCGGACGTGCAGATGCATTTTCAGAAGCAGTCGGGCGCGGGCATGGGCCGCGACATCACGATTTACATCACCGGCGACGATCCGGAGCTCGTCGACCGCTCATCCCAGGCGGTCATCCACGAAATGCAGAAGCTCCCTGAGCTGCGCGACGCCCGCATCAATGGCGACTACCAGCGCCCGGAGATTCTCATCCGCCCGCGATTCGATCTCGCTGCCCAGCTGGGTGTGACGGTCACCAGCATCAGCCAGACGATCCGCATTGCGACGCTCGGGGATCTCGATCAGAACAGCGCGAAGTTCTCGCTCGCCGATCGCCAGGTCCCGATCCGGGTCAGCCTGCGCGAAGACACGCGGCGTGATCTGAACACCCTGGAGAATCTCCCGGTGCCCACTGCATCCGGAGGCGCGGTACCGCTGAAGTCCGTGGCGGATATCGGCTTTGGACAGGGGCCGACGAAGATCCGTCGTTACAACCAGAGCCGCCGTGTGGCGCTGGAGGCAGACCTCAACGGCGCCGAGCTGGGTACGGCGATGGATAAGATCCGCGCCCTGCCCGCCATCCAGCATCTGCCCCCGGGTGTGCGCCTGGTGGAGGTCGGGGATGCGGAGGTGATGAAAGAGCTGTATTCGAATTTTGCGATCGCCATGACGACCGGTGTGCTGATGGTGTTCGC
>CAZLYG010000451.1:0-4605 GCA_964563075.1 uncultured Steroidobacteraceae bacterium
TCCTTTCCAGAAGCCCTTCGCGGCATTGCGTATCGGGGATACCTTCAACTCCGCCGAGCGGCTGATCACCCTGGAGGACATCGAGCGGTTCGCCGAGCTCTCAGGCGATCGTTTCTACGCGCACATGGATGAGGAGCAGGCACGCCGCAACCCCCTGTTCGGCGGTCGAGTGGCCCACGGCTACTTTCTGGTATCCGCGGCCGCCGGACTGTTCGTGCATGCGCCGTACGGCCCCGTGTTGGCAAACTACGGCATCGACGGGTTGCGGTTCGTCAAACCGGTCAAGCCCGGTGATCGCATCAAGGTGCGCCTGACCTGCAAGGAGAAGTCTCTGCGCGCGGGCACCGGCTATGGCGAGGTTCGTTGGGCGACCGAGATCACCAACCAGGCCGGGGACATCGTGGCGGCCTATGATGTGCTCACGATGGTGAGTGAGCAGGCCATCCCTGATGCCCATTGAGCTGCTTGGAACGGGAGGATCGCCCCGCGCCGGACCCACGCCCCGCGCCGGACCCGCGCCCCGCCGCGCTCCGCGTCTCAGGCCTGATGCGTCCCGACACTCTCGATCCGGCACCGAGACCACACCTGCTGGCGACGCTCGATCCGCTCGTCCGCCGACTGTTGTTCGAAGTGTTTGGGTTCCGCGGCGCGCGCCAGCAGGTCCGCCGCACAGTCCATCACGCGACCGTTGATCACCATCCGGCTGTCGTTCACGACAGTCGCGCCCATGTACACGCCGCACCGTGCGCAGACGAGGAAGTCGGTGACGCCTGTGGCAAATCGATAGCGCCGCAGCGAGGCAGGGTCGCGGACAATGACGAGGATCTCGCCATCGGGGTCTGATGTGCTCAACATCGCGTGCTTGCGACAGAAGGTGCATTGGCACTCCCGCTGGGGCCACTCTGCCAGGGGCAGGGCGGTGCGGTACTGGATCCTGAGGTCGCCGCAGTGGCATGAGCCGGAGTAGGTATTCATGAGGGGATCTTTCGGTAACGTCCGGTCACGGCGCGGTACCAAGCGGAAACGCGTGGCCGCGGGTCGAGACAGCCTTCACTAATGCCCACACGTGCACTCCTTTCTGCAGGCCCAAAGCCTCAACAGCCTCCGTGGTGACCCTCGAGAGGAGGGTGGGGCCACCGATATCAACGGCGACCAGCACGGCATCATCCTCTTCTTCGGGTGTCAGCGACGTGACGGTTCCCTCCAACGCGTTGCGGACGCTGAGGGCGTGCGGGGCCTGCGTTGCAAGGATAATATCACGCGCAAGAAGCTGAACCCGCAGCGAGGAACCGACGCGGGCGTCGCGCAGACTTACACGCAGGACGCCCTGTCCGAGCCGCAGATCGACCAGCGCGCTGTTCGGATCGACCCTGGTGACCCGCCCGTCCAGCACCGCACCTACGGCGTCCACTCCAACGATCGCACGCAGCTCAGGTCGCAAGCTCACGTCGGCAAGCGATCCTTGGCATACCACGCTCCCGGCCTCCATCAAAACGACATGGGTGGCGAGCCGCAGAACTTCCTCGAACTGGTGACTCACGTAGACCATGGGGATCGACAGGCGGTCCCGTAGCGCTTCCAGATAGGGAAGCACTTCTTCGCGCCGTGCGGCGTCGAGGGCGGCCAGAGGCTCATCGAGGAGTAAGAGAGCCGGCTGCGACAGCAGCGCGCGCCCGAGAGCCACGCGCTGCCGCTCTCCGCCGGAGAGTTGGTGCGGTCGTCGCGCGAGCAATGGCTGAATGCCGAGCAGGGCGATGACCTCATCGAAGACGATGACGGGTGCGGCGCGATCAGCTCGCTTCTCCCCGTAGCGCAGGTTGGCCAGCACGCTCAGGTGCGGAAACAGCCGCGCGTCCTGGAATACATAGCCGATGCGGCGCTTCTCCACGGGAACGCAGATTCCGGCCCGCGTGTCCGTCAACACGGTCCCATTCAACTCCACCCGGCCCTCGTCCGGATCGAGTAGCCCGCTGATGACGTTGATGAGCGTGGTCTTGCCGCAGCCGGAACGGCCGAAGAGCGCAACGACGCCCGGCGTCGGAGCCTCCAGCTGGGCGCTCAGCGTGAATCCGTCCCGCCGCTTGAGCAGGGTCGCCTTCAGCATCGGTGGGGCCGGCTCCAGTGCATCAGCGTCCGAGAAGTCGCCGCACGCGGCGCGCCAGCAACTCGGACAGCACCAACCCGATCAGGCCCAGGGCGATCGAGATCGTGGCGAGGCGCGCCGCCGGCAGATCGCCCGTCGGCGACTGCATCTGTGTGTACAGAGCGAGCGGCAAGGTACGGGTTACACCAGGGATGTTCGACGCGAAGGTAATCACGGCGCCGAACTCGCCCAGTCCAGCCGCGAAGGCCGTGACGGCGCCGGCCAGGATGCCAGGCAACATCAACGGGAGCGTGATCGTGCAGAAGCGATCCAAGGGTCCCGCCCCCAGAGTGCGGGCGGCCGCCTCCAGCCCACGGTCCACGGTCTCCAGTGCAATCCGGATGGCTCGCACCATGATCGGGAAAGTCATGACGGCTGTGGCCAGAGCCGCTCCGGCGGTGCTGAAGGCCAGCTCGATTCCCAGATGCCTGTGCAGCCACCCCCCGAGCGGGCCGTGCGCGCCGAACAGAATCAGCAGCACATACCCGACCGCCACCGGCGGCAGCACGAGCGGCAGGTGGACGAAGGCGTCCACGACGGTGCGACCGGGAAAGTGGGCGCGAGTGAGTATCCAGGCCACGAGCACCGCCAGCGGCAGGCTGAAGAGCACGCTGCGGGAAGCGACCTCGAGACTCAGGCGCAGCGCCTCCATCTCCCCGGGAGTGATGGAGCCGATCATGAGAGTCCGGGATAGACCATGGACGCGTAGAGCCAGCAGCGGCCGCAGGTACCGCAAAGCTTACTTGACTTCGCTGCATCTGGCCGCACGTTGTTTCGGCACGCCCCTTGCGGGCGGCCCTTCCGAAGGAGCGGCGTCAAGCCGACTGCGTGAATGAAGACCGATCCTCAGCTCGGGTGGATGTGGGCCCAGGCCTGTGAGCTCCTGGAGCAGGCCGAGCGCCTGCAGCGCCAGTACGTCCGTTACATCGGCCCCGGGGCCGGCTCGGCTGTGTGGGAGCCGCCGGTGGACGTCCAGGAAAGCGGCGATGAGGTGCTGCTGCAGTTCGCCATGCCCGGGGTGGATCCGGGGAAGATCGAGGTTTCGTTGGACTCGGAAGGGCTGATAGTGAGCGCCGTGCGTCCGGTACGCCTGGCGCACCGCAACGCGCTCATTCGCCGGCTCGAGATTCCGCACGGCCGCTTCGTGCGCCGCATTGCGCTCAGTGGAGCACCGCTGCGGATTGTCGAGTCCACATATGTGAACGGTTGCCTCGAAGTGCGGCTCGCCCGAGCAGCACAAAAACCAACACGCGAGTAGGTTATGGCCGACAGCCAACAGTCTTTGCAAGAGAGCGATGCACCGGCTTTGCCGGCGGATGTGATCCCCGTTGTGCCGATGCGCAACGTGGTGCTCTTTCCGGGCGTCGTGCTTCCCATCACAGTAGGCCGGGAGGAGAGCATCGCAGCTGCTCAGGAAGCGGTGCGCGCGGGACGGAAGATCGCCGTGCTGCTGCAGCGCGACCCGAGCGTCGAGCAGCCGGCGGCGGCGGATCTCTACGAGATCGGTGTGCTCGCCTCTGTGGTCCGTTATGTCACGGCGCCCGATGGCACGCATCACCTCGTGTGCCAGGGCGAGAGCCGCTTTCGTTTGAAGGAACTGGTGCAGACCACGCCATTTCTGGCAGCGCGCATCGAGATGCTCGCCGACAGCGACGCGAGCGGCTCGCAGGTCGAGGCTCGCCTGGAAGTTCTCAAGCAGCGCGCGCTCGAGGCTCTGGCCTTGCTTCCACAGGTGCCGGCGGAGCTGCCGCGTACGCTGCAATCCATCGGCTCAGCCAGTCAGCTGTCCGATCTCATCGTGAGCTTCATGGATGTGAAGCCCGCCGAGAAGCAGGAGCTGCTGGAGACGCTGAGCCTGAAAGACCGGCTCGACAAGGTCCTGAAGCTGCTTGCCCACCGCGTCGAGGTGCTCAAGATCACCAAGGACATCTCCGAGCATACTCAGGAGGCCCTCGGTGAGCGCCAGCGGGAGGCGATCCTGCGCGAGCAGATGCGGCAGCTGCAGAAGGAGCTGGGCGAATCCGAAGACGGCACCGACGATGTGCAGGAGCTGGAGAAGGCTGTCGCCGCGGCGGGCATGCCTGCCGAGGTGGACGAGCACGTCGGCAAGGAGCTGAAACGCCTGCGGCGCATGAACGAGGCGAGCCCCGAGTATGGAATGGTGCGGTCCTATCTGGACTGGATGGTCGCGCTGCCCTGGAGCAAGACGGACGTGGAGGATATCGACATCGAGCGCGCACGGCGCGTTCTCGATGAGGACCACTACGGCCTGGATAAGGTGAAGCGGCGCATCCTGGAGTATCTGGCGGTGCGCAAGCTCAATCCTCAGGGCCGCAGCCCGATCCTGTGCTTCGTCGGCCCGCCGGGTGTCGGCAAGACTTCGCTCGGCCAGAGCATCGCCCGTGCGCTGGGGCTGAAATTCGTGCGTGCGAGCCTGGGTGGCGTGCACGACGAGGCGGAAA
>CAZLYG010000452.1:0-4595 GCA_964563075.1 uncultured Steroidobacteraceae bacterium
GTCGAACAGCTCCTTGAAGCGGTAGTACGCCCCGACTCCCGGCTTCATCATCTTCGACAACGGCCCGTCGGCGAGCGCCTCGGGCGCGATCTTCAGGTACCCGCCGGTGTGGTGCTGCGCCAGCTCCTTGACGTACTCCGGGGACTCGATGGCCAGGTCGTAGCGCACGCCGGAGGCGATGAGGACCTTCTTGATGCCCGGCAGCTCGCGGGCACGGCGATACAGGCGAATCAGCGGCGCGTGGTCGGTATTCAGGTTGGGACAGACAGCCGGAAAGACGCAGGAGGGCCGCCGGCAGGCGCTCTCGATCTCGCGGCTCTTGCAGGCGAGCCTGTACATGTTGGCTGTCGGGCCGCCCAGGTCCGAGATCACGCCCGTGAACCCGGGTGTGTGATCGCGCACCTGTTGGATCTCGCGAATCACGGAATCCTCGGAGCGGCTCTGGATGATCCGGCCTTCGTGCTCGGTGATGGAGCAGAAGGTGCACCCGCCGAAGCAGCCACGCTGGATGGCTACCGAGAAGCGGATCATCTTGTAGGCCGGGATGTTGGCCTTGCCGTACAGCGGATGCGGCTGGCGCCGGTAGGGCCGCTCATACACCCAATCCATCTCGCGCGTCGTGAGCGGAATCGGCGGAGGGTTGAGCCAGACATCGACGTCCCCATGCCGCTGCACGAGCGCGCGCGCATTGCCGGGGTTGGATTCAAGATGCAGGATGCGAGAGGCATGCGCGTACAGCACCGGGTCGGAATTCACCTGCTCGCAGGAGGGCATCCGAATTACGCTGTGCTCGCGATCGACATTCTTCACGCGCCGCACGAATCGCACGACCTTCTCCTGCGGCGCGGCGTGTCCGCTATCCGGCGCGAGACCCCGTGAGGCGGCCTGGCTTCGTGCTGCGCTGTCAGCCGCGGGGGCCGCTTCCGCCATCGCGTACGGATCGAGCGGTGGATTCAACGGCCCGGGTGCATCGAGATGCGTCGAGTCGATCTCGATCCAGCCCTCGGGCGTCGCCTTGCGCACGAATGCCGTACCGCGCAGATCGGTGATCGCCTCGATGCGCTCTCCGGCTGCGAGCCGATGTGCGATCTCGCAGATCTGGCGCTCACCGTTGCCATACACCAGCAGGTCAGCTTTGGCGTCCAGCAGAATCGAGCGGCGGACTTTCTCCGACCAGTAGTCGAAGTGGGCGATGCGACGCAGGGAAGCCTCGATACCGCCGATGACAATGGGGACGTCTTTGAAGGCCTCACGCGCACGTTGCGCGTAGACGATCACGGACCGGTCGGGCCGTTTGCCGCCCTGGCCGTCGGGCGTGTAGGCGTCATCACTGCGAACGCGCCGGTCGGAGGTGTATCGGTTGACCATGGAATCCATGTTTCCGGCCGTGATGCCGAAGAACAGGTTCGGCCGTCCCAAGGCCATGAACGGCGCGGCACTGTGCCAGTCGGGTTGCGCCAGGATGCCGACGCGGAATCCCTGAGCTTCGAGCACCCGCCCGATGATGGCCATGCCGAAGCTGGGGTGATCGACGTACGCATCACCGCTCACCAGGATGATGTCGCAGCTGTCCCAACCGAGGACGTCCATCTCCTCACGCGACATGGGCAGAAACGGAGCAGTGCCGAAGCGCTCGGCCCAGTATCTGCGGTAGGTAGTGATGTCGCGGGCGGTCTGCATGCAGCCGAATCCTACAGGCTCGGCATGATCCGCTTCATGAACGCGTCGAATAGCGGCACGGTAAACGCCGTGTCCCCGTGCGCCGGGCTGTAGATCATCCCCTTGACGATCAAGCTGCTGCGCGTGGGCGCGATTGAGGTCACGTTGCGCCTGAGCAGTGAGGCCACGTCGCCGGACCGATGCGGCCCGGGCCCGAGCTCTGCCATGGCGCGCATGTACCGCTTCTCGGACGGGGTCAACCGGTCGAAGCGAACACGGAAGAAGGTGGCATCCAGCTCCGCCAGTGCCTGCGCGGTCGCTATGTTCGCATCGTCGGCACGAATCGGCGATGCAGCCGCGGTGTTCCAGCTGTGCTTGCCCCACTCCTGCAGGAAGTATGGATATCCATGGGTGTGCTCCAGAATCACGGCAATCGCATCGCCATCGAACTCGACTCCCTCATTCTGCGCCGGAATGCAGAGCGCTGCCTTGCCCGCGTCCTTGTCGAGCTGGTCGATGGAGACGAACTCAAAGAGTCGCTCGGCGTACGACTTCGCTCTGCCGGTCTGGCCGAGCACCTGGGGGAGACCGGCAGCCACCAGGGTGATGGGAAGCTGTGCCTGGCTCGCGGCGTGCAAGGCAGTGATGAGCGAAGCGAGCTGATCCTCCTGAACGTATTGCATCTCATCGATGAACAGCACGAGCGCGGACTCTCGCTCCGCGGCGGCCTGGCCCGCGGCGCTGATGAGCTCGGTCAAATCGGCGTCCAGGTCGCCGCTGTCCGCCAGGCCCTGCTCCGGGCGTGCGTCCAGACCCACCTCAATGTCTTGAAACCTGAGCTTGAGCGCAGAGGCGAATCCCGCTAGGGCACGCAGCGCCCGCTTAGCCCCCGCTTTCGCGGACTCCACTCGATCGAGACGAAGGAGTGCTGCACGCAACGAAGGAGCCAGCAACGCGGGAAGCGACCTCTCTTCGGGTGCTTCCATGCGCACGCTGACGATGCCGCGCGCTTCAGCATCAACGCGGATTCGATTGAGCAGCACGGTTTTCCCCACTCCGCGCAGCCCGTAAAGAATCAGGCTGCGAGCCGCCCTGCCGTCGCGGATCCTGTCGAGGGCGATGGCGGCGCGCTCAATAATGCCATCGCGACCGGCCAGCTCGGGCGGCGGCGTGCCGGCCCCGGGAGCATAGGGGTTTTTCCGGGGGTCCATTTATGATGATGTTATCTAAGTTATACGATCCCTGTAAATTATAATAAATCAGGTATAAATCCCGCCAGGGAGGCAGCGCGCAGAGAACGCCGGGTACATCGCCGTGGACGCGGCTGCCTTTATCGCCGCCTGTCCGGCTCCTCGGTCTCCGGGTGCTGACGAGCCTGCGGCGAAGCTTCGAGCTTACGCAGCGCCTCGGTCAGTCCGGGGATATGGTCTGAGCCAACCGGGACCTTCAGGCTGGCCCCCGCGAAATCCTCGCCAATGGGCTGAGAGCGCCCGCCCAGGCACTGGGACAGAAAGCCCTCGGCGACCGCGTAGAACGCGATCCGGTTCTGGGGCCGGGCGAACCCGTGACCCTCATCGGGGTACAGGACATAAGTGACCGGCAGCTGCTTGGCCTGCATCGCGCCCACGATCTGGTCGGACTCGGCCTGTTTCACCCGCGGATCGTTGGCACCCTGGGCGATCAGCAGGGGCCGGGATATCCGGTCCACGTGCGTCAGAGGGGAGCGGGACTTCAGCAGCTCGCGACCCTGATCGGTGCGTGGATCGCCGATGCGGTGGGCCATGTCCTCGTACGCCGACTTCCAGTACGGCGGGATCGAGGCCAGCAACGTCTGCAGGTTGGAGGGGCCGACGATATCCACCCCGCACGCGAATCGATCGGGTGTGAACGTGAGCCCCACCAATGTCTCGTAGCCGCCATAGGAACCACCGTAGATGGCGACCTTGTCGGGCTGCGCGATTTTTTCGCGCACAGCCCAGTCGACCGCGTCGAGCACGTCATCGTGCATCTTCCCGGCCCACTCGCGATCCGCGGCATTCACGAATTTCTTGCCGAATCCGGTGGAGCCGCGATAGTTGACCGACAGGACCGCATACCCGCGATTCGCGAGCCACTGGTGCTCGGGATTGAAGCCATAGCTGTCTCGTGCCCACGGCCCTCCGTGTACATCCAACACCAGGGGCAACGGGCGGGTGGGCCGGCCGGCGAACTTCGGATCGCTACCGGGCGGCAGTGTGAGATAGGCAACGAGTGTCAGTCCGTCGCGCGAGCGAATCTCCAGTGGCTTCATCGGCTGCAGCGGTGCACCGGTCAGCTCCGGGCGACTGTCGAACAGCTTGGTCACCTTGCCGCTCGAGCGCTCGTAGGAATAGGTCGTCATCACGTGCACCGGATCGTCGACGGCGACGAGCCAACGCCGGTCATCCAGAGTCCGGCTCACCAGCTGGAACTGGGGACCGAGCGCGGCCGTCAGGCGCTCGATGTCCTTGCCAACAGCGTCGGAGGTGCCCGGGAGAGGGTGGATCTCATCCGTCAGGTACTCGAGGGCATAGGCCTGGGGCATACGTGTGCGCGGTTGCAGCCAGACATCGGAGATGTCTGCCTTGTCGCCCTGCGCCAGGACGGTCTGATCCCCCGTGGCCAGGTCGATGCGCACGAGCGCCGCGGTGTTGCGCCCGACGGAGGAAATCATCAGGGCGGTCTTGCCGCTCTGCTCGATGACCAGCGGCTGGAAAGTCAGGCTGTCGGCTTGTCCGTACTTGAGGAAGCTGACCCAGCCCTGTTCCGTGTGCCTGAACAGCTCACCGCCGCCGTCCGGCAGAGTCTTCACGGCCAGCCGCGGGCGCAGCTGCAGATCCTCCAGATAACCGGCGAATTCCTGGTCGTTGCGCTCCACCAGCTTGGGCGGCATGCGGTAGCGCCGCCAGTCGGCCTCG
>CAZLYG010000453.1:0-4593 GCA_964563075.1 uncultured Steroidobacteraceae bacterium
CGGCGCCGAGCGGATCGGTCTGGGGATTGAGGAACGTGAGCACGCGGGCGCGCTGATAGTCGTGCATGAAGCTCCAGCCGAACCAGGCGCCGGCGGCTCCCAGCAGCAGGAACATCAGCATCACCCGCACCCGCAGGCCTGCCATGATGATGACGAGGACGCCACCGATGGCAATCAGCGCGGCCGTGCCGAGATCCGGCTGCACGGCGACCAGTCCCACCGGCAGGAGCACGAGGCCGCCAAGTACCAGGAGCGATAGTGCCGTCGGCGGCAACGGGCGCTCGTGCAGATACCAGGCACAGATCATCGGCACCGCGAGCTTCATCAGCTCCGAGGGCTGGAACTTGATGATTCCCAGATCCAGCCAGCGCTGCGCGCCCTTGCCGATGTGCCCGATGCCGAACACCACCACCAGCAGGAACATGCCGATCGCAAACAACCAGGGTGCGGTGCGACGCAGGAAGTTGGGATTCACGCGCGCGAGCAGCAGCATCGCGATGGCGCCCAGAATCATGCGGCCCACCGTGCGGAGCACCGTGGCGATGTTCTGCCCGGAGGCGCTGTAGAGAACGACGAGCCCGAAGGCGCAAATCAACGCCAGGCCGGTGACCAGCGGGCCATCGATCTTCAGTGCGAAGAGCACGCGTGCGGCGCCGGTGAGCGTCCGGCGCGCGCGCGATTCGGAGGTGACCTCTTCGTAGATCATCCGATGCGAGCCGTCGTAGCGGGCAATTGAGCTTCCTTCTGTGGGGCAACCTCCGGCGCGGGCGCTTTGGGCGGCTCGGCAGGCGGCTTCACTGAAGGGGCTGGGTGTTCCGGAGGGACCATGGACGGTTTGAGCTTCCCATCCGGACCCAACAGGTACGCGTCGAGAACCTTCCGGGCGACTGGCGCTGCGGACTCCGAGCCGAAACCGGCATTCTCGACCAGCACGGCGACGGCGATCCGTGGGGCCTCGGCAGGCGCGAAGGCGACGAACCAAGCGTGATCACGCAGGCGTTCCGGGACTGTCTTCGCGTTGTACTTGGCGTTCTGCGCCACGGTGAATACCTGCGCCGTTCCCGTCTTACCGGCGGCCTGATATGCCGCGCCTCGGAAGGCCGCCGCGGCGGTGCCGCAGTACCCGGCGCATCTCGTCGTGCCGATCATGGCGTTGATCACGAGCGTCCAATCGGCATCGGCGACTCCGAGTATCGGCTCGTTCTCGACGGGAGTGAGCGAGCGCACGCGGCCGTCGGGGTCGCGCATGCCCTTCACGAGACGCGGCCGAAAGTTCCGGCCCCGCTCGGCGATGACGCCCGTGATGTGCGCGACCTGCAGTGGCGTCACGAGCAGGTAGCCCTGGCCGAGGCCCATATTCACCGTCTCTCCCGGGAACCAGACTTGATCCTCGGGGCGCTTGAACGCCTTGCGTTTCCAGGCAGGCGTCGGCAGCAAGCCGGCCTTCTCCCCGGGAATATCGATGTCAGTCAGCCTGCCGTAGCCGAGAGGGCCCAGGAAAGCGGCGATCCGGTCGATTCCGAGCGTCGATGCAAGTCGATAGAAATAGATATCGGAGGAGCGGGAAATCGCTTCCGACAGGTCGATCCAGCCGCGCGGATCGGTCTTGTCCGCGCGCCAGACGTGCCGGCTCCCCGGCAGATAAAATACGCCGTTGCAGAAGAACTTGGCGTTCGGATCTACCGCGTGATCGGTCAGTGCCGCGAGCGCGAGGGCCGGCTTGATCGTCGAGCCCGACGGATAGGTGCCGCGCAGGGCACGATTCAGCAACGGCTTGTCGATGTCATCGGTCAAGGCGGCATATTCGCTGTGACTGATACCGCGGGCAAAGATACTCGGATCGAAGCCAGGCTCACTGACCAGGGCGAGCACGTCTCCGTTTGTGGGGTCGATGGCGACTGCAGCCCCGCGGCGACCCGCCAGGGCCTGCTCTGCGACCTGTTGAGTCGCGAAATCAATCGATAACACAACGTTCTCGCCGGCCGTAGGTGCGACTGCGCTCAGGTGCGGCGCATACGCACCTTGCCGCTGCACTGAGCGGCCCTGGGCGTTGACGAGAACCTCGCGGGTGCCATTACGCCCATGCAGTTCCTTCTCGTACGCGGCCTCGACACCGAGCCTGCCGATGAGCGTCGTCCCGTTGTACGCGGCTCGATCGATGTGCTCGAGGTCCTGCTCGCTGATGGCGGCGACGTACCCAAGAGCGTGCACACCGAGGGGGCCATAGGGGTAGTGACGCGTCTGACGTGTGACCAGCTCAACGCCTGGGAACTCGAAGCGATGAACCGCAAAGCGTCCGACTTCCTCATCGGTCAGTCGCAACCGCAGCGGCACCGTGTCGAAAGCACGGCGCGAGAGGATCAGGTGACGAATCTCGCCCTCATCTTCCGCATCGATCAGGCCGAGCTTGGCAAGACGTTTGAGGGTGTCGTTGAGATCGGGCGTCTGCTCGCGGGTGAGCTCGAGCTGGTACGCCGGCTCGTTGTCGGCCAGCACCTTGCCATTGCGATCGAGGATGAGGCCCCGACTGGCGGGGATCGGCTCAGTGCGTACGCGGTTACCCTGCGAGAGCTCAGCGTAGTAGTCGTGCCGGATGACCTGCAGCACATACAAGCGCGATAACAGTCCCAAGGTGAGGAGGACTATCAACACGCCCGCGACCAGCGCGCGCTGGTCGAAGAGCCGCTGCTCCTTCCAGTGATCCTTGATGCGTACGCTGCCTGGAGCCATTGCTGCGCCTCAGGTGCTACGGCCGTAGCGGTGCGTCAGGAATGCCGCTGCGAACGGCCAGATCATTGCGCTGGTCACCGAGTGCAGCCAGCGAGAGGGCGATGTGAGCGGGTGGCCGCTCCAGCCATCGATGGCGAACACGATGAATTCGTAGATGACGAGCGCCGCGAACACGATGAGTGCCTGTTGAAACGCGGGCTTGGAGCGGATCTTCTGGTGCTCGCGCACGAAGATGTAGGCGATGAACGCGAGGGCGAGCGCGTGCTGTCCCAGGACCGGACCCTGAAAGACATCCAGCGCGAGCCCGCCGAACCAACCGAGCGCGATGCCGCCGGCGCGCGGCGCCGCGATCGACCAATAGAGGACGGTGAGAACCAGAAACGCCGGCCGCGCGGGGTCGAGCCACGGAGGCAGTGGAAGAACCGTGAGGATGAGGGCCACCAGCGTGGTCAGCAGCATCCGGAAGCGAGGCTCGCTGTTCACTGCTGCTCCGCTGGCGTGGGCGGGGCCTGCGGCGTGGGGGGGACCTGAGGCGTGGACGGGGCCTGAGGCGCGGGCTCGGCCTGTGCAGGCGGTCGGGCAACCTGCGCGGCTTGCGAAGGGACCGTCGTCGCCGCGGCGGGCTTGGACGCCGAAGAAGCTTTTGG
This sequence comes from uncultured Steroidobacteraceae bacterium, assembly GCA_964563075.1. Classification (GTDB taxonomy): domain Bacteria; phylum Pseudomonadota; class Gammaproteobacteria; order Steroidobacterales; family Steroidobacteraceae; genus 13-2-20CM-66-19. The sequence continues at coordinate 3,378 of CAZLYG010000453.1, forward strand.
TTTCGCAGTCGGCGAAGGCTTCGTCGCGGTGGGGGCCTTCACCAGCGTGGAGTCCGCTCCGGCCTCGACGCCGGCCGCAGCCGGCTTGGGCGGTGCGGGCAAGGGCTGCATTTTGGGATTGCCGGTATGCGCGTCGGCCATGCTCACAGTACCGGGCGCGGCAGGGTGGTCCTGGCGGAACCACACCAGAACGGCTTCCCGGTCCAGATCGATGTTGGCGAGGGGCGTGGCCCGGACCTGAGCCAGCGGCTGCACGGCGTCATGGTGAACCTCCGTGACCCGGGCGACGGGGTAGCCCGCGGGGAACACGCCACCGAGGCCTGACGTCACCAGGAGGTCGCCCGTTTTCACGTCTGCGTTTGCCGGGAGGTAAGGAAGCGCGAGCGAGGCCGTATCGCCGGCGCCCACTGCGATCGTGCGAAGCCCATTGCGCTCGATTTGTACTGGAACCGCGTGCTCCGGGTCAGTGATCAGAATCACTTCAGCGCTCCACGGCCCCACATGCAGGGTCTGGCCCAGCAGTCCCTTCTCGTCCATGACGGCCTGACCTTTGAACACGCCGTTGCTGGTGCCGCGGTTCAGGAGCACCCGTTGTCGCAGACTGTTGAGCTGGACGTTGATGATTTCGGCAACCTCCCAGCGCTGCGCTACGGCCGGGAGTGCTTCCTTCAATCCCCGCAGCTCGGCGTTCTCCTGCTGGAGCGCCTCGAAGCGCATGGAGCGGATTTCCATGGCGCGCTGCTGTGCACGCAACTGATTGTTTTCTTTACGCAAAGCATCGCGGGTCGCGAAGCTTTCCTGCAGCCAGGACCACGCCGCCGAGGGCGAGCTCACGGCCAGCTGCACCGGATAGGCGGCTGCCTGCAGGAAGTAGCGGGCGTTCTCCAGCCAATGGCTGCGCTCGTCCAGGAACATCACGACGATGGATAGCAGCGCATAGAGGAAGAAGCGGAAGCCCGGTGAGCCTCCACGACCCTGGAGCTGTCTGGCGCCTGTGCCGAAGGCGGCCAAGGTTGAGAGCCCTCCGCGGGCTATTCGAGACCGAAGTGACCGGGGCCCAGCTCGTCCATCAGCTCGAGAATGCGACCGCCCCCGCGTGCTACGCAGGTAAGCGGGTCATCCGCCACGACGACGGGCAGTCCGGTCTCCTCGGTGAGGAGTTTGTCGATGTCGCGCAGGAGCGCGCCACCGCCTGTGAGGACGATGCCTCGCTCGG
>CAZLYG010000454.1:0-2309 GCA_964563075.1 uncultured Steroidobacteraceae bacterium
CTCGACCTCCACCAGCGCGCGGTCGCCATCAAAGTCGGGGTCGAAGAACAGGTTTCCCGCATTGAGGTCCTGATAGGCAAAACCCTTGGCGTGCAGAGCGTGCAGCTCGTGGGCGAGCAGGCAGCACATCGTCGCCAGCACCCGGAAACTGGGCGCACAGGTCTGGTTCAGGATCGAGTGCATCTCCTTGAGTCGAGGCTCCCGCAGGGGCATGAGGTAGCCCAGCCGGCTCCCATCCCGCAGCGTCACGAGCGAGAACGGCCACAGGAAGCGGGGGGAGGGGGGGCCGCGGTCGATCGCGGTCTGCAGGCGGGTGTGCAGCCGCTTGTCCCGGCGCAGGACCTGGTCGTTATACCACTTCAATGCGAAGGGGCGGCCGGCGAAGGTGACCCGGTAGACCTCTCCCTGGCCGCCCTCACCCAGCAAGCCCTCCACTGTGCAGAGCCCTCCCGTCGAGAGCACCTTAAGCGTCTGGCCCAGACTTAACGACGACATTATGCTTGCTGACTGACGCTTCTTTGCGCGTCTTCGTGTCACCATCATTGAGGGGGCACAATGGCGGCGTCAAGTCGCGTGACACTTGAGGCCCTGCGCTCACGAATATCGAGAGCGGTTTCGCGTCTCTACCGAACAATATACAAATCCCGCCCCTGAAGGCGGGCACACACACTCAGGCAGGACTGCGATGGACAACAAGCGCCCCGGCGGAACGATGAAGCAACCCCTTGGTGAGACCCCTACCCGATCCCAGCTGCTGCCGCTGCAGACCAACTGGCGGGCACTGTTGAGCAAAGGCTATTTCTGGCCGGGGATGATCACGGTCATCGCCGTGATACTGCTCTTTGGGTACCTGCAATCCGACTCGGCGTACAACGTGGTATGCCCCTGTAAGGTGCTCACGGTGGGGGCCCAGGGCCCTGCCCTGGAATACCAGAACGTCAAGGTCGCCGTACCGATGTATCTGGTCGTGCTGGCCCTGTACATCACCGGCGGCCTCGCCTATGGCGCCTACCGGATCATCGGCAAGACCACCGCCCCCTTGTGGCTGCTTCCGGCCGCCGGCGCGGTGACTTATTTCCTGGCCGGCGGGCCGCTGCTCTCGGTGGCGCACATCCTGGACTTCGGCGTCCACGACCTGCCGGACCATTTCACGCCCTTCGGGATCATCCAGGCCTTCTTTGCCGCGGGCCTCCCGGAGGAGGTTCTGAAGGCCGTTCCCGTGTTGCTCGGCGTGTGGGCAGCGCGATCCCTGCAGAAAAATCACGTGCTCTGGGGAGCCCGGGTCGTCGAGCCCCTGGATGGCATTCTCATCGGAGTCGCCTCGGGCCTGGGCTTCACGCTGAATGAGACCCTCACCCAGTACGTCCCGCAGCAGATCGTCTACGCCCACTTTCACCTGGTCAGCGACAGCATGGCCAGCGAGTTGCTGATCCCTCGGGTGCTGCAGAATATTGCCGGCCACGCCGCCTGGGCCGGCATCCTCGGCTACTACATCGGTCTTGCGGCAATGCGAAACACCGGCTGGCAGCGTCCGGCGCTGATTGGGCTGGGCATCGCTGCCTTGTTGCATGGAGCCTGGGATGCCTCCGGCGAGAACGGCCTCATCGAGCTGATCGTGGCCGTGGTCTCCTTTGCGATGCTGGCCGGGGTCATCATGAAAGCCCGCGAGCTTTCCCCCAACCGCTCCCAGCTGGTGCGCTCGCAGGTCACCGAAGCTCCGGTGTCAGCCTCAGCGGCCGCGACACCCCCGACACCCCCGGCACCTGTCGCAGCCGCAGCATCCGCGATGCCAGCGGCTGCTGCCGCAGGCGCAGCCTCGGCAACGCCCATGGCTTCTGTGACTCCCATTCCCTCCGCTGTCCGTCCCGCCGGCATCGCCAGGTCGCAAACCTGGGGCCAGCGCTCAGAGACCTGGGACGAGGTGCCAGCCGTTGAATGCCTGGACTTCGGCGGCAGCCGTCTGCCCCTGACCCTCGGGGCTCGGCTGACGGAGAGTCAGATTCCCGGCCTGAAGGCGAGCGCGGGGGATGGCGTGGTGGCCGTCGTCAATTCCAACCCGGAGGATGTCCGCATGCTCGGGTTGAAGAATCTCTCCACCGCCACCTGGCACGTGGAGACCGTCGGCCATGGCTCGCGCGAGCTGAGCACCGGGCGCAGCATCCGCATCGAGCGGGGGGTGCGCATCCAGATCGGGGATGTGACGGCGACCATCAAGTGAGCTGACGACATGGCCGCTTTCGAGAACGAGCCCAGCTCCCTGCAAAAGCGTCCCGGGGGCACGATTGCCCGGCGCGAGCTGCACGTCATCT
>CAZLYG010000454.1:2319-4591 GCA_964563075.1 uncultured Steroidobacteraceae bacterium
CAAGCTGCCGCCGCGGAACCTCGTCTTCCTGGTGGACACCTCCGGCTCGATGAACGCAGACGGGAAGATCCAGTCGCTCAATGTGGCCATCCACGAGACGATTCCGCATCTGCGGTCAGCGGCGCTCGCCAATCCCAACGTGGAGGTGTTGGTCAGAGCGATCACGTTCTCCAACGGAGCCCGTTGGCATATCGAAAAGCCGACACCCGTGGCCGAGCTGCGCTGGGAGAACGTGTCGGCAGGAGGCCACACGGATCTCGGACTGGCCCTGAAGCTGGTGGCGGAGGCACTGAGGACACCGCCCATGCCCGAGCGCGCGGTCTCGCCGGCGCTGATTCTGGTCACCGATGGCTATCACACCAACGAGGTGGACTTCGAGGAAGGGATGGCGGCGCTGCAGGCAGAGCGCTGGGGACGCCAGGCCGTGCGCAAGGCCATCGCCATCGGCCGTGATGTGGACGTATCGGCGCTGAAGCGCTTTCAGGGAGATGATTCCGAGCCGCTGCGGGTCGAAGACTCGAGCACTCTCATCCAGGCGATTCGCTGGACCTCACGGGTCGGCGTCGAATCGGCCTCCCAACTGATCAATGACGGCTGGAGCGGGTCCTCGACCGACGGGGCGGTCGTCGAGTGGTGACCGTGGCTCCAACCACGCCGGCTCTAGCGCCACGCGTCGGCCGCACCGCAGGAGCCTCGGTCTGTGGTGTCAGCCACGAGCGCGACGGGCTGCCGAACCAGGACGCTCTGGCTCTGTGGCAAGGCGGCGCCGACAGCGCTGGACTCATCGTTGCTGCGGTCGCCGATGGACATGGCGGTGCGCGTCACTTCCGCAGTGCCGTTGGTTCTCGACTGGCGGTGAATGCCGCGGTGGAAGCGACGCGACGCATCGCATCGGAGTGGGAAAGCGCAGATCCGGCAAGACAAGCCCAGATCGCCTCGACCGACCTGCCGGTCGCGATCGTGACGGAGTGGCTCGACCAGGTCCGTCAACACCTGGCAAGCCATCCCATGAGCGCTGCGGAGAGCCAGGCGCTCGAGAGCGAGTCGGCCTCGGGAGAGAAGACCCAGCTCGACCCCACGTTCGCCTATGGCGCGACCTTGATTACAGCGCTCGTGACACGCAGGCAGATCCTCCTGCTGCAGGTCGGGGATGGAGATGCGCTGCTGGTGGGACCGGATGGCCGTGCATGGCGTCCCATTCCACCGGACGGACGGTTGACCGGAGAGTTCACGACTTCCCTGTGCCGGCCGGGTGCCCAGGCGGACTTTCGCAACGCCGTGGTCGAGCTCGACAATCCGGGCGCTTCGCTGTTGCTGCTGGCCACCGATGGCTATTCCAACTCTTTCCGCACGGAAGGGGACTTCCTGCAGGTGGGGACTGACCTGCTGCAGATGGTTCGGCAGCAGGGTGTGGGTCGCGTCGAGAAACAGCTGCCGCAGATCCTGGAGCATGCCTCGACCAATGGCAGCGGCGATGACATCACGCTGGCGCTGGTCTATCTGGGGGAGCCGGGGCAGCGGGCGCGCGACTCGCTGCGTGCGGCGCCGAGCTCAGTGCGCCCCAGTGAGCTGCGCGCCGAGCTCGCAAGCCTCAGAAGTCAGTTCCAACGCTACAAGGCAATGGTCGCCACCGTTGCGGTGATTGCCGTGGTTGCTCTGGTATGGGCATTCCGTGGAGAAATCCAAAGGCTACCCTCTGGATCGCGCGCCGGCGGGCCACACGCAACCGGACCTGCGGTGGACCTGCCGTCGCTGCCCACTCCGAGCAAAGACAAACCCCCGGCCCAAGACAAACCCCCGGCCAAGGACAAACCCGCGGCCAAGGACAAACCCGGCCAGGTATCTGACTCGGGTTCGGGCGCAGAGCCGAAGGCCGTGGTGTCGATTTCCGCGCGGCGCGTGGCTCAGGCCGTGAAGATCACCGGGTCCGTCACGTTGAATGGCGCCGCGCAGGGTCAGTGCAGCGCACAGGAAACGCTCTCCGGGCCGGGCTTTCCCAACCTGGGCACGGCCTCCGTGAATGTCGGGAATGCCGCCGACTTCGACGGCAAGCCGGTTCAGCTCAATGCGGTGAGCCTGGCTGCGCCGAAGGATGCCAAGCAGCGCAAGGCGTTCGACAGTCCCGAGGCGAAGGCCTCCATTCAAGTGACCTGTGACGGCAAGGCCATTGCGAGCGCGACGGTCCGCGTCGAGAAATGAGGATCGCACGTTCGCGGTGACCGCCTGGGTCGGGTCCGACGCGCGGCAGGGAGCGCGTTCGGCCTGTTGCCAA
>CAZLYG010000455.1:0-1726 GCA_964563075.1 uncultured Steroidobacteraceae bacterium
CGCCGGGGGTTGAACCCGATCCAGTAACCCAGCTCCTCAATGGACTGCACGTTCCAGATCACGAAATCCGCGGCGCGACCCGCAGAGAGCTCCCCGCGCTCGCCCTGAATACCCAGGGCGCGGGCGGCGTGGCGCGTGACCCCTGCCAGGGCTTCCTCGGTTGTCAGCCCAAACAAGCGGGTTGCCATGCTCAGGGCAAGAAGCAGGGAAGTGCCGGGAGCTGACCCCGGGTTGCAGTCCGTGGCGACGGCGACAGCGGTTCCGGCCTCGCGCAAGGCCTGCACTGGCGGCTTGGCAGAATCGCCCAGACAGTAGAATGCCACCGGCAGAAGTACGGCGACGCTGCCCGTGGCAGCGAGCTCGCGGGCGTCCTCGGGAGTTGCGTGCTCCAGGTGATCGCATGACAGCGCGTGTCCTCGCGCCGCCAGACGCGCAGCCCCTGTATGACTGAGTTGCTCGGCATGCACCTTTATCGGTAATCCCAACTCGTGCGCGGCGTCGAAGATTCTCTGTGACTGCGCGAGGTTGAAGCCTACCGTCTCGCAATACACATCCACCGCGTCGACGAGACCTTCCGCGTGCAGCTCGGGCAGCCAATGCTCCGCGATCACGTTGATGTAGGCATCGGGGCGGCCCTGGAACTCCGGCGGAAGGGCATGAGCGGCCAACAGAGTCTTCTTCACTGTCACGGGAAACTCGCGCTCCAGCTCACGCGCCACTCGGAGCATCTTGCCTTCATCCACCAGCGTCAGTCCGTAACCGGACTTGATCTCCACGGTCGTCGTACCTTCCGACAGCAGGGCCTTCAGCCGCGGGGCACTTTCATCCAGCAATTGCTGCTCGGATGCCGCTCGCACTGCACGCATGGTGGCGAGAATTCCCCCACCGTTGCGTGCGATCTCGGCATAGGAAGCACCTCGCAGCCGCTGTGCGTATTCCCCGGAGCGCGTCCCGGCGAATACCAGGTGGGTGTGGCAGTCGATGAGGCCCGGCGTCACCCACGCACCCCCGAGATCGTGCACCTCCAGCTGCGGGTCGCGCGCCAGTCTCTCCGGAAGGGAGGATTCAGGACCGGTCCACTCGATGGTGGCACCCCGGGTCACGAGCGCTCCCTGCTCGATGACGCTCATGGCGCCATCACAGGTCGCCAGGCGCGCACGGCGCCAGAGTGTGGGCTGCGACATGCAATCAGCTCCGCAAGACTAACCAATGAACGGCAGCTTCAGGCCGTGCTCCCGAGCGCATTGCAGTGCGCTCTCGTACCCTGCATCGGCGTGCCGCATGACACCGCTCGCAGGGTCATTCCACAAGACGCGTTCGATGCGGCGAGCGGCCGCGGGGGTTCCGTCGCACACGATGACCACCCCGGCGTGCTGCGAATACCCCATGCCAACGCCACCTCCGTGGTGGATCGACACCCAGCTCGCACCGCTGGCCGTGTTGAGTAACGCATTGAGCAACGGCCAGTCGGCTACGGCATCCGAGCCGTCGCGCATCGCCTCGGTCTCGCGATTGGGGCTGGCGACCGAGCCGGAGTCCAGGTGATCGCGTCCGATGACGATCGGGGCGCTGAGCTCACCGCGCGCCACCATCTCGTTGAAAGCGAGCCCCAGCCGGTGCCGGTCCCCGAGGCCCACCCAACAGATCCGGGCCGGCAACCCCTGAAAATGGATGCGCTCGCGCGCCATGTCCAGCCAGTGATGCAGATGCCGGTCATCCGGGAGCA
>CAZLYG010000455.1:1736-4584 GCA_964563075.1 uncultured Steroidobacteraceae bacterium
GACGCCGGCGTCGAAGGCCACCTGCCTGAGATTGTTGCCGTAGTCGAACACCGGGACCCCGGCGCGATGGAACTCGAGCATCGCGCGGACGTGCTGTGCCATCGATGTGCGCGCCTCCCGAGTCACCTGCGCCGGATCGCTCACGCGCAGGCGATCCCACTGTTCCAAGGTCCATCCGCCCGGCAGGTAGCCATTGACCGGATCGTGCGCCGAGGTCTGGTCCGTGACCGCGTCCGGCCGAACGCCCCGACGCAGGATCTCGGGCAGGACCTCGCAGGCATTGCCCAGCAGGCCGACGGATACCGGCTCGCGGCTGTGGGTGACCCGCTCCAGCGCTTCATCGAGCGAGCGCGCCTGCTCGTAGAGGTAGCCCGTCTGCAGTCGCTTGGCGATGCGCTCAGGCCTGCACTCGATGGCCAGCAGGGAGGCGCCTGCCATGGTGGCGGCCAGCGGCTGCGCGCCGCCCATGCCACCGAGCCCGGCGGTCAGGATCCAGCGTCCGGAGAGGTTTCCGCCGAAGTGCTGGCGTCCCATCTCGATGAACGTCTCGTACGTACCCTGCACGATCCCCTGGCTGCCGATGTAGATCCAGGACCCGGCCGTCATCTGGCCGAACATCATCAGGCCCTTGCGGTCGAGCTCGTTGAAATGATCCCAGTCGGCCCAGCGGGCCACCAGGTTGGAGTTGGCGATCAGCACCCGTGGCGCATCGGCGTGGGTGCGGAACACGCCGACCGGCTTGCCTGACTGCACGAGCAGTGTTTCGTCATCTCCCAGTGTCCGCAGCGTCGCGACGATCTGCCGGAAGCATTCCCAGTTGCGTGCCGCCTTGCCGATGCCGCCATAGACCACGAGGTCCTGGGGACGCTCGGCAACCTCCGGATCGAGGTTGTTCATCAGCATGCGCAAGGCTGCCTCGGCCAGCCAGTTGCGGCAGCTGAGCTGGGGGCCGCGAGGCGCCCGCAGCGAGCCGGGCGGCGGGAATTGGGGCGAGGACTGGGGCATGGTGCGGCTCCCTCCTAGAAGCTGCCGGCGAGCTCGTATCTCGAGCCCGGGTGGTAGAGGTCTGCAACAGTCACGATGCGCTCCTCGCTCCAGGTCCGGCGTCTGATGAGTAGGCACGCGTCGCCCTCGCTCAGGCGGAGCATGCGCCGGATGCGCCCATCGGGAAGCAGCGCCCGCACGATGTGCTCGGCGCGCTGCAGGGGTGCGGACTGCATCAGAAACTCATGCGGAGTGATGTGGGTGAAGTCGTTGCGCAGGTAGCCTGGAACGACCGTCGGATTGACGTACCGGTCCTCCACCTGCAACGGCACCCCATCCTCGAAATGAATCAGCAGCGAGTGGTCCAGGCGTGCTCCGGGGCCGACTCCGCAACGCTCGGCCAGGTCGCGGGAGGCGCTGAGCGAGCCCAGGGAAACCACCTTTGCGGTGTGCTGATGGCCCCGTGCCCGGATCTCATCGGAGATGTTGCGGACCTGCAGCGGATGGGCGTGGACACGCTGCTCGGCAACGAAAGTGCCGACGCCCGCGACTCTGACGACGACGCCATCGGCGGCCAGCTCCCGCAGGGCGCGGTTGGCGGTCATGCGCGAAACGTCCAGGTCGCGGACCAGCTGGTTCTCCGAGGGCACGCGGTGGCCGGGCTGCAGGACGCCTGCCGCGATCTGCTCCAGCACGAACTGCTTGACCTGGAGGTAGCGGGGGCGGGCGGCAGAGACCACGGGAATGCCGTTGCTGGGGCGGGGGTGACATCCTGGCACTGCAGGCAGCACCCTGTCTATACAGGTACGGGCAAGCTTTGGCGGGTCCGCAGCCATTTTTGAGTTTCACTGCCTGCCCGGTTTGGGTAGAATGCGCGCCCCCGCGGGCCTCGGCCGTGGGGCGCGGGCGGTACGGCCCGAGAGCTTGACCTCCAAAGCCCCCCGAGGGGCTTTTCGTTTTTCTGGATGGGCCTTGTGGCCCATTTTTGTTTGGCCGTCTGTTTTGGCTCTGAGGTGTGGCTCGATGACGGTCTTGCGTGAGCGGCTCATCGCCCTCATTGAGCCCCTGCTCGAGCGGCTGGGATACGAGCTGGTGGAGCTCGAATATTCCGCGGGACGGGCGCACGGGGTGGTGCGGCTGTTCATCGATAAGGCCGGGGGCGTAGGGGTAGGCGACTGCGAGCGGGTGAGCCGTGAAGTGTCGGCTCTGCTGGACGTCGAGGATCCGATTCCCAGCGCGTACACCCTCGAGGTGTCCTCGCCGGGATTCGACCGGGTGCTGCGCACGCAGGCCCACTTCGAGCGCTTTGCCGGCGCGCGCGTGTTTGTCGAGTTGAAAGTTCCGCGTGCCGGGCGGCGCCGTTATACGGGCACGCTGCTGTCGGTGGATGCGACGGGTATCGCCGTCGAGGTGGATAAGGAGAGAGTCGAGATAAGGTACGAGGAGATCTCCAAGGCAAGACTGGCGGGATGATGTCTTGGCTACATGAAGCGGGTCGCGCGCAGCACCAGGCGTGCCCCGCGATCCCGCTGAGGAGTTCGGGCGAAGCCCGTAACAATGAAGGCGAGGTTAGCCGGGTGAACAAGGAAATTCTGATGGTCGTCGATGCCGTCTCCAACGAGAAGGGCGTCGACAAAGAGGTCATCTTCGGCGCTCTGGAAGCCGCGCTCGCCTCGGCTACCCGCAAGAAACACGGTGAAGAGTGGGATGTACGCGTCGCGATCGACCGCAAGAGCGGCGACTACGAGACTTTCCGCCGCTGGAAGGTGTTCGCCGATGACTCCAAGGAGCTGGAAGTCCCCGAGCGCGTGCTGCGGATGGAGGATGCGCGCGAGATCGATCCGGCCGTGGAGATCGGCGGCAC
>CAZLYG010000456.1:0-4576 GCA_964563075.1 uncultured Steroidobacteraceae bacterium
TCCTGCTGATCGACGTCGATCACTTCAAAGCCTACAACGACCGCTACGGGCACGTGGCCGGCGACCAGACGCTCCGCCGGGTCGCGCAGACTGTGCAGAGATCCGTGCGCCGTCCTCTCGACCTCCTGGCGCGCTACGGAGGCGAGGAGTTCGCGGCCATTCTCTACGACATCGAGCCTCATGAGGCGCGAGATACTGCTGTGCGGATGTGCCAGGCCGTGGCCGGATTGGCGATCGAGCATCGCGAGTCCCGCACCGCAAGCAGCGTCACAGTCAGCGTAGGTGTCGCTGTCGTCGAGCCGAACATCGAGCGCCTCCCAAGAGGAGCCGTGCAACTCGCCGACCAGGCGCTGTACGAGGCCAAGGTGAAGGGTCGAAACCGAGTCGAGGTGATGGATTCGGAGCACTACCGGAAGCTGGTGACCGGAGTGTTCGCAAAGCCCTCGTTGGTGGGGATGGGGATCCCGGAGGACTGAGGCGCCGCGCCCTCGGTCGCTCGTGCACAATACGCCGATGATCCTGTCGGCTCTGTCGATCCTCTGCCTGTTGGTCTGGCTCTATCTCTTCTTCGCGCACGGCCAGTTCTGGTTGTCGCGGCCGGAGCTTCGGCCCACCACTGCGCCGAACACTCCCCTGCCGGAAGTCGACATCATCGTGCCGGCGCGCGATGAAGCCGAAACGATCGTGCCCGTCGTCGCCTCGCTGCTGAAGCAGGACTATCCAGGCGCGTTCCGCGTGACCCTGGTGGATGATGACTCGACGGACGGCACGGGGGAGCTGGCCCGCACGGGGGAGCTGGCCCCCACGGGGGAACTGGCCGGCACGGCGCCGCACCTTCAAGTGATCCGCGGACAACGCAAGCCCGAGGGCTGGTCAGGCAAGCTCTGGGCGGTCAGCCAGGGGCTGCAGGCAACGAGCGCACCGATCGTATTGCTGACGGATGCCGACATCGTCCACGACCCCAGACACCTCTCCACCCTGGTTGCGCGACTGGAGGAGCCGCCGGTTGCCATGGTCAGCGAGATGGTGCGACTGAACTGCACGAGTGTGGCCGAGCGTGCGCTCGTACCGGCCTTTGTCTACTTCTTCCAGATGCTCTACCCGTTCTCCAGGGTGAACGATCCGGCATCGAGAGTGGCCGCCGCAGCCGGAGGCACAGTCCTCATCCGCCGCGAGGCGCTGCAGCGCATCGGCGGCGTCGCCGCGATCAGGGGAGCTCTGATCGATGACGTCACGCTCGCGAAGGCGGTGAAGGCTATTGCACCCATCTACCTCGGGCACTCGGGACTGGCGCAATCCATTCGGCCTTATCCGGATTTCGCATCCCTCTGGCGCATGATCGCGCGCACGGCTTTTACGCAGCTCAGACACTCCGGGCTCATGCTGCTGGGTACGCTGGTGGGGCTCACCATCGTGTGGCTGGTGCCGGCCTGGGAGATTCTCACCGGGCGCGGATGGGTGTTCGGAGCTGGCGTGGCAACGTTCCTGCTCGCGGCGGGGAGCTACCTGCCCACCCTGGCCCGGTATCGGCGCAGCCCGCTTTGGGCCTTCACCCTGCCACTGATTGCGTTGTTCTACATGGCCGCGACCGTCGGGTCGGCGGTCAGCTACTGGTTGGGGCGGGGCGCAAGCTGGAAGAGACGGGATTATCGGACGGGCGGCCTGTAGCGGGCCACCCGTCCGACAGTTACTTATCGCGTACCCGGCGTGAACGATACGCCGCGCAGTACTTCACCCGACCGAGCGGAACGGATCGGGAAGAAGCGCTCCTTGGCGGCAACGCTCGGATCGGTGTTGGCTTTCCAGTCAGTGATGGCCACCAGGCGATTCGGGTCGGCGCCCTGGTCACCGTTGCCGCTGACGGTCGAGGTGATCGCCCAGATCGTCACCCGACCGTGAGAGTCGATTTTGCCGGTGATGTTGCGCAGCCCGTCCGTTGCGGGAGCCCAGGGCAGATGGGTCGCGGAGTTGCTTCCGGTCGGATATCCAGGGACCGTATAGGGCACGCCGAGCTGCAATCCAGTCTGCAGTGTGTAGGCCAGACTCCACTTGCCCGCAGTCGAATCGAATACCCACTTCTGCAGGCCCGCCGTCGTCTGCGCAGCCGCATGCGTGTAGAGGTCCGCTCCGCCAGCATAACCGTCGCCCTCGTCCGCGACGTAAACAGTGTTGGCGTCAGCAAACCAGATGCCAAACGGAAATGCCGTGACCGTCGTCTGCGACTTGTTGGGAACAGAGGGGAAGCCGGCCAGGATGCACATGTTGCTCGGCAGGCCGTTCTTCTCCAGTGACCCCGGGTCGTAAGCGAGCGGCGACGTCGGCAATGTGGCGCCCGCGGCGGGCAGGCCGACACCGTTCGGGCACGCGCCACCGACCGTGTCTACGAAGTACACCGTGTTGACGCCGTTGCCGCCACTGCCCTTGGTGTAGTACAGGACGTTGTTGAACACCGTCATGCCACGGAAATTGTCGTCCTTGCCGATCTTGTCCGCCTTGGCGCCCAGCTCCGTCACGGAGAAGCTCGCGACAGGGGTCGGGGTGCCGGGAGTCTGCTGGGACTCGGGCAACCTCGAGGGCGTGAAGATCTGAGCACCGGCGCCCAGCACGACACCGTCCGGCTGGGGGTTGGCGCCATTACCAGCATTGCCCGCCATATAGATGACGTTGGCGCGATCCGCGTTGTTCAGGATGGCCGCACGGCCGTTGTTGCCGCTGTAGGCATTGGTCTCCGTAAAGGAGATGCGGCCGAAGGCGTCGACGGCGGCTACCGCGCGCAGAAAGCTCTGCCCGACCGGGTTGGTGAGGTCGGGAGCCGCGGGGGTGTTCGAATTGGACACATCGAGGGCATCCACGGGCGCGACATAGCCGCCGAAGGTGATGTAGCGGCCGTCGAGCGACAGATTGAGCGCCAGCTCTGACTTTGAGCTGAAGCTGGTGACGAGCTGATTGCTGTTCGGGCCTACGCCACGCTGCAGGCTGTTGGGCACCTCGACGGAGCCGAGATATGCGCCGAAGGGAGTGATCTGATCCAGCAGGATGCGCGAGGTGATCCCGAACGAGGCATCGTAGATGTCGTTGTTGAACACCGTGGGGTACGTGCCGTCGAAGGGCGCACCCGAAGCGGCCGAGCAGCCGCCGGTGGTCGCCGCGCAATTCGGCGGCAGGACCGTGCCGACCTTCACATTGCTCGCCTCGTTGTCGTACACGCTGCGGCTGACGACCAGGTTGCCGGGGAAGAATCGAAGGAAATGATTCCGGTCCTGATCCCCGTCATCGCCGCGTCCGCCGAAATCATCGGCGTGCGCGTTCAGGCTGGCAGCGCACGCTGCGGCACACGCCGCGGCGATCAGCCACGTGCTACGGGCACGAGCGGGGGTTCTTCTTGTGTCTGGGGTCATTGAGGGCGTCCTCCGGCAGAATTGAACGGAATGGGATCCCGTGCCGGATGAGTGGCCGGCCGGGGCCGGCGAACGATGCCCCCCTTGTGTGACAGTTTCGTGAGACCTTGGTAAGGCACCCATAAGTGCCTGTGCCGGGATGTCGATCCGCGTGCGCGCCGTTCGTATAGGGGGTGAAAGGCCGGCATGCCGCCGGCGACTGCGCAAAAAGGAGCACCCCGTGAAACAGTATCTTCTCAGCATTTATCAGCCCGACGGCCCCGCCCCGGCTGCGGACGTGCTGCAGGGCATCATGCGAGACGTCAATGCCGTGCGGCAGGAAATGAAGACGGCAGGGGCCTGGGTATTCAGCGGCGGGCTGCACCCTCCCAGCACCTCGACCGTGGTCCGCTTCAAGGACCGGGAGGTCCTGACCACCGACGGCCCGTACATCGAGGGTAAGGAGCACATCGGCGGCTTCACCATCGTCCGCGCACCCGATCTGGACGCCGCGCTCGAGTGGGGTCGGAAGCTCTCCCGGGCAACCACCCTGCCGATAGAGGTTCGGCCGTTCTACGAGCAGGGCGCCGACTGAGCATGGCGGACCTGCACGTCGCCGAGATCGAGCGTGTGTTCCTTGAGGAGTACGGCCGGGCGGTCGCGGTACTGATACGTGCCTTCGGCGACATCAGTACGGCCGAGGAAGCGGTTCAGGATGCCTTCGCCGAGGCGGTGCAACGATGGCCATCCGCCGGGCTGCCCCCCAGCCCGGCCGGGTGGATCATCACGACCGCCCGCAACCGAGCCATCGACCGCCTCCGCCGCGAGGGATCGCGCGATCAACGGCACGCACAGGCCGCAGAGCTGCTCACACCCGAGGAGTCTGAGGAGGAAGCCGCCGTGCAAGATGACAGACTGCGACTCATCTTTACCTGCTGCCACCCTTCCCTGGCCACCGCCGCCCAGGTGGCCCTCACCCTGCGCTTGCTCGGGGGGCTCACGACCACGGAGGTCGCCCACGCCTTCCTGGTGCCCGAATCGACCATGGCCCAGCGGCTGGTGCGAGCGAAGGGGAAGATCCGCGATGCAGGCATCCCGTACCGGGTGCCTGAGGCAGCCGACCTCCCGGACAGGGTGAGGTCCGTGCTGGCGGTCATCTACCTCATATTCAATGAAGGCTATACGGCGAGCTCCGGCGA
>CAZLYG010000457.1:0-4571 GCA_964563075.1 uncultured Steroidobacteraceae bacterium
TTCGAGTTGCTGGAGAACCGGCCACGCGAGAGCGGTAGCGAGGAGTACCTGGACTCGGAGAAGTACCAGGCGCGCAGCTGGGATCGCGACCGGAGCGACAGCCTGCGCGGGCTGATTGCCCTGATCAACCGCATCCGGCGGGAAAATGCACCCTTGCAGAGCGACCGGGGTCTGAAGTTCCATGACGTCGACAATGACAGTCTCATCGCCTACAGCAAGTCCGAGCTCCGGCCCGCAGGCGCCGAGCCAAGCGCTGGCGCGAACGCTGCCGTGGGTGATTCCATCCTGGTCGTCGTCAACCTCGACCCGCACCACGCGCAAGCGGGGTGGCTGCAGCTCGACCTGCGTACGCTCGGCCTTCCTGCCGAGGGTACGTTCCAGGTACACGACTTGCTGTCCGGAGCCCGATTTCTCTGGCGCGGGCCGCGCAACTACGTCGCACTGGATCCCGCCCATTCACCGGCACATGTATTTCGCATCCGTCGCCGGGTGCGCACCGAGCGGGATTTTGACTATTTCATGTAAGAGCACCCCGTGAGCGACCCGCTCTGGTACAAGGATGCCGTCATCTACGAGGTGCACGTCCGCGCCTTTTACGATGGCAACAACGACGGTGTCGGCGACTTCGCCGGGCTGACGCGCAAGCTCGAGTACATACACTCGCTGGGCGTCAACACGATCTGGCTGCTGCCGTTCTATCCCTCCCCCGGGAAGGACGACGGCTACGACATCGCCGACTACCACAAGGTCCATCCCAACTACGGCACACGCGAAGACTTCAAGGAGTTCGTGCGTGAGGCGCACAGGTTGGATTTGCGTGTCATCACCGAGCTCGTCATCAACCACACCTCCGACGCGCATCCGTGGTTCCAGGCGGCACGCCGCGCGCCCCCTGGCTCCGCCAAGCGCAACTACTATGTCTGGAGCGATACTCCGGACCGCTACTCCGGCACGCGCATCATCTTCAGGGACACCGAGACGTCCAACTGGACCTGGGATCCGGTCGCCAAGCAGTATTACTGGCATCGCTTCTTCAACCATCAGCCCGATCTGAACTTCGACAATCCGCACGTCCTGCGTGCGGTGCTGCACATCATGGAGTTCTGGCTGGATCAGGGCGTCGACGGGCTGCGGCTCGACGCGATTCCCTACCTGGTGGAGCGGGATGGAACCAGCAACGAGAACCTGCGCGAGACCCACGAGATCATCAAGCGCATCCGTAGAGTGATCGACGAGCACTATGCCGACCGGATGCTGCTGGCTGAAGCCAACCAGTGGCCCGAGGATGTCCGCGACTACTTCGGTGCCGGCGATGAATGCCACATGGCGTATCACTTTCCGCTGATGCCACGCATGTACATGGCCATCGCGCAGGAAGATCGCCACCCAATCGTCGAGATTCTCGAGCAGACACCGGATATCCCCGACAGCTGCCAGTGGGCCATCTTCCTGCGCAACCACGACGAGCTGACGCTGGAGATGGTGACGAGCAAGGAACGCGACTACATGTATCAGATGTATGCCGCCGATCCGCGCGCGCGGCTGAACCTCGGAATCCGCCGGCGCCTCGCGCCTCTGCTGGAGAACGACATCGAGCGCATCAAGCTGATGAACAGCCTGCTGCTGACGATGCCGGGCTCGCCGATCATCTACTACGGCGATGAGATCGGCATGGGCGACAACTTCTATCTGGGAGACCGCAATGGCGTGCGCACGCCGATGCAGTGGAGTCCGGACCGCAACGCCGGCTTCTCGCGCGCCGATCCGCAGCAGCTGTACCTGCCGCCGATCATGGATCCGATCTACGGTTTCGACGCTGTGAACGTGGAAGCGCAGATGCGCGACCGCTCCTCGCTCCTGAACTGGATGAAGCGCATGCTCCAGGTGCGCAAGACATCGCAGGCCTTCGGGCGCGGCACGCTCCGCATCGTCCGCACCGGCAACCGCAAGATATTCGTGTATCTGCGCACCTTCGGCGAGGACACGATTCTGTGTGTCGTGAACCTCGCCCGTTCCGCGCAGCCGGTGGAAATCAACCTGTCGGAGTTCAAGGGGGCGGTGCCGATCGAGTTGCTCGGCAGCACGCCATTTCCGCCGATCGGCGAGCTGCCCTACTTCCTGACCCTTCCGGGGTACGGCTTCTACTGGTTTCGGTTGAGTCGCGAAGCAGCAGCACCGGCGTGGCACGACGAACGGCTGGCTCCCGAGGACCTCCCGGTGATGGTGCTCGTGGACGGCTGGAACAGCTTCTTTCCCGAGCGCGTGCCCGAATGGCGCGCCGATCTCTCCTCCAGACTGCGCGCACAGCTGGAGAACAAAGTGCTGCCGTCCTACTTAGCCGCGCAGCGCTGGTACGGCGCCAAAGGCACGCCGATCGGGCGAGTGCAGCTCAACGACTTCGCGGACTGGCGGACAAAGGAGGGACGCTGGCTGGTCTCCCTATTCGACGTCGAGACCAAGGGGGGTGCCTCGCGATATTTCATGCCGCTCACGCTGGCACTCGAGGATGTCGACGAAGCGCGCTTGCACAGGTTGCAGCCCGGGGCCGTAGTGCGTGTCCGGCAACAGTCGGTGGTGGGCGTTATCGCAGATGCATGCGTCGACGAGGGGTTCTGCAGGGCCGTGGTGGATGCAATCGGCGCAGAGACGCAGCTACGCACGAACGGCGGCAACCTGCACTTCGTTGCGACCCGGACGTATGCCGAGCTGCGCGGAGATGCTTCAACACCCCTTGCGGTGAATCCAACGCCTGTGCAGAGCAGCAGCAACACCACCGTACGCATCGGCGATCCCTTCTTTCTCAAGGTGTACCGGCGTCTGCAGAAAGGGGTCAATCCCGAGCTGGAGATCGGCCGCTATCTGACGGAGGTCGTGCATTTCCCGAATATCGTGCCGGTGGCCGGTGCGCTCGAGCACGCTTCGGAGGACGGTACCGCGACGACGCTCGCCTTGCTGCAGGCCTTTGTCATGAACCAGGGCGACGGTTGGGACTACACCGTCAACTACCTGGTGCGCTTCCTGGAAGACCGACGCACGGGAACTCCGCTCCCTGAGGACGTGCACGGGCTGTACCTGGCGTTGATCAGGACGCTTGCGCGCCGCACGGCCGAACTGCACTGCGCCCTGGCGACGCCGACCTCTGACACGGCATTCGCTCCCGAGCCTATCACCGAGCACGATATCGCCCATTGGTACGCAACCGTCCGCGTGCAGGTGCAGTCCACCTTCGAGCTGCTCAAATCCCGCGTCACGCAGCTTCCGGCAGCGGCGGCCGTCGAGGCCGACCTGCTGATGGCGCATCGGGCCGCATTGCTGAAGAGGCTCGAGGCGCGTCCAGGACTGCCTCCCGTGGGTATCAAGATCCGTCACCACGGCGACTACCATCTCGGCCAGGTCCTGATCAAGCGCAATGACGTGGTCATCGTGGACTTCGAGGGCGAACCGGCGCGGCCGCTGGAGGAGCGGCGTGCGAAGGGCTCGCCGCTGCGGGATGTCGCGGGGATGCTGCGCTCATTCCAGTACGCCATGTCCGCCGCGCAGAAGCGCTGCGCCGCGCAATCCGCAGACGACTGCGCAGCCTGGGTGCCGCTGCTCGAACGGTGGGAAGCCGAGACGCGCGCAACTTTCACGTCCGTGTACGACGAGGTCGCGAGAGCCTGCGGCCTCTACAAATCGCTCGAGGAGGTGCGCCCTCTGTTGGATCTCTTCGAGATCGACAAGGCCCTGTACGAAGTTCGCTACGAGCTGGGCAATCGCCCGGACTGGGCGTCGATCCCGATCCGCAGCCTGCTGTCGTTCGCGCGGTGATGGACCAGCAGGCAACCTTGAGCCACGACACTCGGCCTATCACGGCCGTGTGGCCGGGTGAGCCGTACCCGCGGGGTGCGACATGGGACGGTGAAGGTGTCAATTTCTCACTCTTCGCCGGCAACGCCCAGAAAGTCGAGCTGTGCCTCTTCGATGCCAGCGGGCGTCATGAAGTGCAGCGGATCGAGCTGCGCGAGCGCACGGACGAGATCTGGCACTCCTATCTGCCGGAGGCGCGCCCCGGGACGCTCTACGGCTATCGTGTGCATGGGCCGTACGAGCCGGCCAAGGGACACCGCTTCAACCCCCACAAGCTGCTCATCGAGCCCTACGCAAAGCACCTGGAGGGATCGCTGAGCTGGAGCGATGTCCACTACGGCTATCGTGTGGGCAACGCCAGGGAAGATCTCTCCTTCGACAGGCGCGACAGCGCTCCGGGCACGCCGAAATGCAGGGTGATCGATCCGGCCTTCACGTGGGGCGATGATCGTCCTCCCAAGGTGCCCTGGCACGACACCGTCATCTACGAAGCCCATGTGCGCGGCTTCACGCTCCTGCACCCCGAAGTCCCCACGCACCTGCGCGGTACGTACGCCGGGCTGGCGACGGCCCCGGTCATCGAGCATCTGCAGCGCCTGGGTGTCACGACGCTCGAGCTCATGCCGGTGCACTCTTTCGTCGACGACCGGCACCTGGTGGAGAAAGGACTGCGCAACTATTGGGGCTACAACAGCATCGGCTTCTTCGCGCCCGAGCTGCGTTAT
>CAZLYG010000458.1:0-4555 GCA_964563075.1 uncultured Steroidobacteraceae bacterium
CCCGACCTCTTCGTCGCCGATCTCTCGGACACGCACGTCGCGCTGCTCAACAAGGCGGGAGTTCCGACCCGGTCCATCGGCGACAGCACGGGCGAGCTCACGGAGATCTGAGATGGCCGGCTGGCATGCCATCTTTGCCGCACCTCTGCTCTTGTACGGAGCCTGCTGCAGTGCAGGACCCCTGGTGGATGCGGCTCGCGATGGCAATCACACGGAGGCGGTCGCTTTGCTGCAGCAGCACGCGGATGCGAACGATCGCATGGTGGATGGGACGACCGCCCTGCACTGGGCCATCCATCACGGGGATGAGGATCTGGTGCAGCGGTTGATCAAAGCGGGCGCCAACGTCAAGGCAGCGAACGACTACGGTGCGACACCGATGTCCGAGGCGGCCGAGCGTGCGGATGCGCAGATTCTGGCGATGCTGCTGAAGGCGGGTGCTGACGTCGAGTCGCCCAATGCGATGGGCCAGACTGCGCTGATGACCGTGGCACGCACAAATCATGTGGACGCCGCGAGGCTGTTACTGGCGCATCACGCTCAGGTCAATGCAATAGAGCAATGGCGTGGGCAGACCGCTCTCATGTGGGCCGCGGCGCAGAGCCAACCGGAGATGGTGGCATTGCTCCTGCAGCACGGGGCGGATCCGAACGCCCGATCCGCAATGCGGGCGTGGGAGCGTAGAGTCACGGCGGAGCCGCGTCCGCAGAACCGCCCCCTCGGCGGCTTGACGCCGCTCCTGCTTGCGGCACGTGAAGGATGCGCTGCGTGCGCCGAGGCGCTCGTGAAGGGAAAGGCAGACATCAACCTTGCCGACCCGGACAACATCAGCCCACTGCTGATGGCCATCCTGAACGGTCGCTTCGATGCGGCCGCCTATCTGATCAAGGCCGGCGCCGATCCGAACAGGTGGGATACCTGGGGTCGTGCACCCCTGTATTCCGCGGTCGACTACAACACGACACCCCGTGGTGGACGCCCTGATCGCCCGTCCTCCGACCGTACGACGGCCCTGCAAGTGGAGGAGATGCTGCTGAAGGTGGGGGCTAACCCGAATATGCAGCTCAAGCTGTTTCCTCCCTATCGCTCGCTGGGCCAGGACCGCGGTGGCGACAGTATGCTGACCGTGGGAACGACACCGCTCATTCGGGCCGCCAAGGCCGGCGATGCCGCCTCCATACAGCTGCTGCTGGCCCATGGCGCCATGCCCGACCTGCCCAACGAGCTCGGTATCACTGCGCTGATGGCGGCCGCCGGGGTGGGCTCCACCACCATCGATACCCGCGGGCGGTTCCGCAACGAGCAGGATTGCATTGACTCGGCCAAGCTGCTCCTCGCAGCGGGCGCGAACATCAACGCGCAACGCGACAACGGCCAGACCTCATTGCACGGCGCCGCCCTGTGGGGCTGGAATGCGTTCGTGCAGTTCCTTGCCGACCGCGGCGCCAATCTGCAAGCTACGGATCACGACGGTATCAGAGCGCTCGACATTGCGCTCGGCAAGGTGGGAGTGACGGGCCGTGTGGGCATCGCTGCGCCCGAGCCGCACAAGGAGACCGCAGCGTTGCTCCAGAAGCTGATGGCGGCGAATAACTAGGGCCGTTTTCTGGCTGTTTTTCTGGCTGTGTTTTCTGGCCTGAATTCGTGGGGGATGTGGCGTGAAGGCACTGAAGGCTCTGTGTGTATTGGGTAGCGCTCTGGCGCTGTCTTCGGTCGCGCTGGGGGGTACTCCCGCGGCAGTCGACGGGAAGAGATTGACGCACGCCAACGATGAGCCCGGCCAGTGGATGATCGAGGGCAGAACCTACGACGAGGAGCGCTTCAGTCCGCTCAAGCAAATCAACACGGAGACCGTCTCCCGACTCGGTCTCGCCTGGTACGCAGACTTCGATTCCAACCGCGGCCAGGAAGACACCCCTCTGGTCATCGACGGCGTCATCTACCTGTCGACTGCCTGGAGCAAGGTCAAGGCCTATGACGCGCGCACCGGGCGCCTGCTGTGGGCCTACGATCCCAAGGTCCCGGGAGAGTTTGCCGGACGGGGCTGCTGCGATGTGGTCAACCGCGGGCTCGCGGCGTGGAACGGCAAGATCTACGTGGCCACTTACGATGGCTGGCTGACCGCGTTGGACGCCAAGACGGGCACGCCTGTCTGGCATGTGTTGACACTGGATCACAACAAGCCCGTGACCAGTACCGGTGCGCCACTGGCCTTCAATGGCAAGGTGGTGATCGGCAACGCGGGCGGAGAGTTCGGTGTCCGTGGCTACATCTCTGCTTACGACGCCGAGAGCGGCAAGCTGATCTGGCGGTTCTATACCGTTCCGGGCAATCCCGCCGACGGTTTCGAGCAGCCGGTGCTCAAGCAGGCCGCGACGACCTGGAGCGGCGACTGGTGGACAGCCGGCGGCGGCGGCACGGTGTGGGACGGCATCCTCTACGATCCCAAGCTCAATCTGCTGTATTTCGGCACCGGGAATGGCTCACCGTGGAACCGCAAGTACCGGGGCGCCGGCGGCGGCGACAACCTGTTTGTCGCCTCGATCATTGCGGTGAACGCCGACACCGGCGCACACGTCTGGCACTACCAGGAGGTACCCGGAGAGGAGTGGGATTTCGACGCCACGTCCCCGTTGATGATCGCCGACCTGAAGATCGACGGGCGCGTGCGGCATGCTCTGCTGCAGGCTTCTAAAGACGGATTCTTCTATGTCTGGGATGCCAGGACGGGCAAGGTCATCTCCGCCAAGCCGTTCGTGACGGTGAACTGGGCCCAGGGAATCGATCTGAAGACGGGGCGGCCCATCCCCAACCCCGAAACGCGCTACGACGAGAGCGGCAAACCGGCGCTGGTGCAGCCGGGCGGGCAGGGGGCCCATTCCTGGCATCCCTTCTCCTACGACCCGCAGACGGGCCTGGTGTATTTCTCCGGCGTCGAGACCGGCGGCGTCATGATGAATGCCAAGAGCTACACCTATCAGCCGATGGGCGCTAACACCGGCATTGGCTTTGCCCCGCCGGATGCGCTCACCCCCGAACAGCGCGCCAAGCTGCCGCGCGGCGGGGAATCGACGCTCGTGGCCTGGGACCCGGTGCAGAACAAGCAGGTCTGGCGTACCGGCGTGCTCGGCAACATCGGCGCCGGCACGCTGTCCACCGCCGGCGGCTTGGTTTTCCAGGGCACCACCAAGGGCCAGCTCGTGGCGTATCGCGCCACCGACGGCAAGCCCCTGTGGTCGATGGAAGCCCAGACGGGCGTCGTGGCCGCGCCGTCCACTTTCGAGCTGGACGGCCAGCAGTACCTGGCCGAGGAAGTCGGCTACGGGTTGGCTCGCTACGGCACCAGCAACCAGTCCCGCCTGTTGGTTCTCAGGCTCGGCGGCACCGTGCAGCTGCCTCCCGCGCCGCCTCCGCCGCCGGCGCCGGTCCTGAATCCTCCGCCATCCACTGCGTCGCCGGAGGTCATCGAGGCCGGACATCAGCAGTTCACCAGCCACTGCGCCATGTGTCACGACACGCAGTACGCCAACCGCGCCTTGTTCCCCGACTTGCGCTACTCGCCTGCGTTGAACAGCGCGCAGGCGTTTGACGCTATTGTCATTCAGGGAGCGCTGCAGAGCTCCGGCATGGCCTCCTTCAAGGATCGCATCACGGAGCAGCAGGCGCAGTCGATCCGCGCCTACGTGATCGACTGGGCAAACAAGTTGAAGAACGCGCCGCCGCGGCCGGGGCCGGGCGGGAGGTAGCCGCCGGCGCCATCAATACCGGTTTTGCTCGGTGCGTTGCAGGCCGTCGAGATAATCTGCGACGGCCCCGCACGCTGGATTGTTGGTTGCCTGCAGAGCTGCGCGGGCCCACGCGGCGGGAGTTGCGTTGCGGCTCTTCTCTCTCGCGTTCACGTCGGCTCCTGCGGCGATCAGGATCCTGACCATCCGCAGGTCTCCTTCCCACGCGGCCGAGTGCAGAGCAGTCGCCTCGCCCGCTTTCGTCCCCTCGGTCACGTCGGTGCCGAGTGACAGCAGCCACTCCACCAGATCGTGGTGACCGAATCCTGCCGCATTTCTCAGCACGTCGCCCGTCCGGAGCACCGCAGGATCCGCATCGATCAATCGTTGCAGACTCTCACGGTCACCCATGCGCGCGTATTCGGCCGCACCCGCATCGAATCCGCGCGCGAGCAGATGTCGAACCAGAGGCAACCCTGCCGGTCCCAGGCGGCTCAGCGCATCGATCGGCGATGAGCCCCAGCGGTCCTTGAGGTCGCGCGGGACCCCCAGCTCGAGCAGCCGATCGATGGCAAAGGGTGTGCGCGCCATCGCGAGTAGCGAGCCGCCGTTCGGCCTGTGAAGGAGCATTGCGGACCTGCCTGTCCGGAGCAACTGTTCCACCAGAGTATCATCACCGAGCAGCAGTGCTTCGACCAGACCAACACGCGCGCCGCGTGATAACAGTTCCTGCCGCATCTCGGGTTGCTTCCAATGGAGCGTGAGCATCAGCGGGGACCAGTCATCGTAACCCTCGTTACTGCCGTTGATGTCGGCGCCTTCGGCCAGCA
>CAZLYG010000459.1:0-4537 GCA_964563075.1 uncultured Steroidobacteraceae bacterium
AGCCGGCGACGTAGCTCAGCGCCTGCTGCTCTTCGACGTAGCGCGCGGTGCGTCCGATGATCACGCCGAGCTCGACCTCCCAGTCGCCCTTGACCGACTCCTTGGGGAGCATGACGTCATCGTTCGGGCCGTTCAGGCAGCTGATGGCTTTCATGAAAATCACCGGCTCAGCAGGCAAAGGCAGATTCGCCTCTGCAGCGTGATCGGCATAGTTCAACCCGATGGCGATGAACTTGCGGCTTCCGGTGACGGGGATACCGATGCGCGGCTTGCCCTCTACGGCCGGGAGGCTCTTGGGATCGATCGCGGCCAGCGCGGCGAGCTTCGCCGGGGCGAGCTGATCGGGCGTGAGATCGGCAATCCGGCCGGAAAGGTCGCGGATCACTCCGGCTGAATCGAGCAGACCGGGCTTCTCACGTCCCACGGGACCATAGCGCAGCAGCTTCATGAACTCGCCTCCGTCAGGGACGCGCAGAATGGCAGGCGCTTTGGCGGGGCGCAAGAAAGGTCAGGCCACGATTCGCTGCGAACACCGCGTGCCGGTTCCCGGTACGATTCGCACCTTCGTTCCCCTAGCCACGAGGATTTCATGTCCAGCCCCGGTGTCGCCCAGGTGGGCGCCCCTGCGCCCCCGGACGGCCTGCCTGTGCCCCGGCGCTACTGGTCCATCGCCGCGATCATTCTGGCCATCTGCATGTCGGTGCTGGACGCCACGATCGCCAATGTCGCCCTGCCCTCGATCGCGCGAGACTTCCACGCTACCAAAGCGGCGTCCATCTGGGTCATCAATTCCTACCAGCTCGCGATCCTGGCGACCCTCCTGCCGCTGGCGGCGCTGGGAGAGATCGTCGGCTACCGCAAAGTCTCGCAGACGGGAATGGTTGTATTCACGCTCGCTTCGCTCGGGTGCGCATTCTCGACTTCGCTGCTGACGATGAGCATCGCGCGCGTGATTCAGGGACTCGGCGCAGCGGGGATCATGAGTGTCAACGCAGCACTGGTGCGGTTTACGTATCCGCACCACATGCTCGGGCGTGCCATCGGCATCAACGCCTTCGCGGTCGCGGTGGCCGCGGCGACCGGTCCCACGATCGCCTCGGCGATCCTGGCGATCGCACACTGGCGGTGGCTGTTTGCGATCAATCTCCCCATCGGCATCGCCACGCTGTCGATTGCGATGTACTCGCTTCCAGTGACCGAGCGGTCGGCTCGTCGGCTGAACTATGTCGGCGCGATCCTTCTTGCAGGGACTTTTGTGCTGTTGGTGAGCGGGTTGCAGGCCCTGGCTCACGACACGGCCATCCCGGTTGCCTTGGCAGAGATAGGTGCCGGCATCGTGGTCGGGCTTGCCCTGGCACGACACGAGATCCATCGGCAGATGCCGATCATTCCTTTCGACTTGCTGCGGGTACGGCTGTTCGCGCTTTCGGTGGCCACCTCTATCTGCTCCTTCACCGCGCAGACGGGCGCCCTCGTCAGCCTGCCTTTCGAGATCCAGAGGCTGGGCCACAGCGCCGTCGAGACCGGGCTCTTCATGACGCCCTGGCCCGTCGGTGTGGGTATGGCAGCCCCGATTGCGGGCTGGCTCGCAGATCGATATCACGCCGGCGTGCTCTGCGCTGCCGGACTGGTCACGATGGCCATCGGCCTGGTGCTGCTCGCTCACGTGCCGTACGGCGCCAGTGCGACGGATTTTCTCTGGCGTATGTTGATCTGCGGGCTCGGGTTCGGGTTCTTCCAGACGCCCAACAACCGGGCGATTCTGACCTCCTCGCCACGAGTACGTACTGGCGCGGCAGGCGGCATGCTCAGTACCGCGAGGTTGCTGGGCCAGACCCTCGGCGCGGCTGGAGTAGCTCTTCTGTTTCGGGCCTATCCCGCCAGCGGCTCGAATATCTCTCTGCTCATCGCTGCGGGGATTTCGTTTGTCGCGGCGATCGTGAGTGTGTCGCGGGTGACGAGCCCTCAGCCGGCGTGAGGGGGGTTGGGAGCCTCGCACGCGTCAGCCAGGCGCGAGGCCCATACATCCCCAGTCAGCGCACCCTAGCTCAGGCGTGGGCGCCCGCCCTCTCCTCGCGAGTACGAGCGGCACGACGCGCAGCTGCGGAACGCTCCGATGGGCCCTTCGTCCGCGCCGCTCTCTTCGCGGCGGCAGAACGATCGGCCTTCGTCCGTTTGCTCGCCGCAGAACGCGTCTGCCTCGCGAGCGAGGCCGGTGACGCCGCACTTCGTCCTTCTCTCTGCAGCGCACGAGTGGTTGCGCGCGACCGCTTCGCAGACGCCTTGCTCCGCGCGGGTGCTCCGTGCCCACGTGCATAGGCGCGTGCCGCACTCTTGCGGGTCTTCTCGCTAGTCGCGCCTTTCTTTGGCGGGGGAAGATCCACGCCCGAGCGACGGGCCTTCGACAGTCCGATGGCGATGGCCTGCTTCGGGGATCGGGCTCCGTGCTTACCCTCTCTGATGTGGTCCATCTCCTCGCGAACGAACTCTCCCGCCTGCGTGCTCGCGGCCTTCCCTTCCCGCTTGTCTCGGCGAGCTCTTTCCAGTGTGCGTTTCTCCGGCATAAAGCAACCCTCTATTCATCACGACCAAAAACGTGGCGCAGCTCGCGCTTGGCGCGGTTGAGAACTTCCTTGCGACTCGCGCTCAGGTTCGACCCACCGCGATTCA
The DNA here is from genome assembly GCA_964563075.1 of uncultured Steroidobacteraceae bacterium. GTDB lineage: Bacteria > Pseudomonadota > Gammaproteobacteria > Steroidobacterales > Steroidobacteraceae > 13-2-20CM-66-19. The sequence continues at coordinate 2,671 of CAZLYG010000459.1, forward strand.
GGTAGAAGTCGAGCATCGACATGGCTGACTGAAACGGAGTGCCCTTGCGCCGATGGCTGGTCTGCGCAGATCGTTTCAACGACAGCGCAATGCGCCTGGGGCTCGAGGACTTGAATACGGATGGCTCGAGGTCGAGTGCGTCGCTATGGCGCATGACCCCGGCAGACCATCGACGGCCCGAGGAGGCTTTGCTTTCGCGGCGCGTGGAAGCGGACTTCCCGTGCCGGCGCGCAGGCGTGTGTGTTCGGGTTGAACTCGCGCGGCCGGTGGGGCGTGCGCGCCGTGCTGAACGTGTCGCGCGGCGAGAACGACCACCTGCCTTCGACTTGCGTGCACTGCTTCTCATGGCAGGCCTCAGCAGCACTATTCGTGCCGCTTGCAAACACACCGTGCGCAGGCAGCAGCGCGGCGGGCCGAAATTCGTTGGGCATTCGGCCTGTGTTTGGCCGGTATCCGGACTCGGACCGAATCGCCTAGGACTCGAACCGAAGCGGCGGCGGCCGGGAGTACGTGGTAACGACTCCGGTGCGCAGACCAACACGCTCGCCGAGCATCTCGGCAAAGCGGGCGGCGGGCTGTGGCTCGCAGGAGTGGTTGCCCTGCCACTGGTCGCATTCGAGCGTGCGGATGAATTCGAGCTGCTCTTCGGTCTCGACGCCCTCGGCCACGACCTGCAGCCCAACACTGTGTGCAAGGAGAATGATCGCGCGCACGATGGATGCGTCCGTCTCGCTCGTCGTCAGATCGCGGACGAAGCTGCGATCGATCTTGAGCTTGTCGATGGGGAAACGGCGCAGGTAGCTCAGGCTGGAATAACCGGTGCCGAAATCGTCGATGGCGACTGTGACGCCCATCTTGCGCAGTTGGCTGAGCACGTCCACCGACTCTTCGGGATTGGTCATCACCGAGCTCTCTGTCAGCTCCACCTCCAGGCGGGTGGCATCCAGATGCGCATCCTCGAGCGCCGAGCGGATGACACCCACCAGGTTCTGATGCCGGAACTGAGTAGCCGAGAGATTCACGGCGACCCGCAACGGCCCCCCGTGGATCGCCTGCCAGGTGCTGGCCTGGCGGCAGGCCTCCCGGACCACCCACTCTCCGAGGGGAATCATGAGCCCTGTCTCTTCGGCGAGCGGAATGAACGAGCTCGGTTGAATGATTCCGCGCGTCGGGTGACGCCAGCGCAGCAGCGCCTCCGCCGCCGTCGGGCGGCCGGATCTGGTCATCACTTCCGGCTGGTACCAGAGCTCAAACTCGCCGGCCACGAGCGCGCGCCGCAGATCGTTCTCCAGCGCGAGCCGCTCCTGCGTCGAGTCGGTCATTCCACGCACGAAGAAACGCGCCTCGTTGCCACCATGCTTCTTGACCACTGACATCGCCGCTTCCGCGTGCGCCAGCAGGTCATCCACACGAGCGCCGTCGTCGGGCCACACGCTCACGCCGATGCTGGGCCGGACGTGGACCTCCGATCCGTTGACGAAGATCGGGTCTTTCAACGCCGTCAGCACGCGGGTTGTCACCATCTCGGCCTCGAAGCGGGCGGCCACGCTGTCAATGAAGAACACGAACTCATCGCTGCCCAGCCTCGCCAGGGTGTCCTCCGGACGCAGGACGGCACCCACCCGACGCGCCACTTCGCTCAGCAGCCAGTCCCCAGCGCCATGACCAAGCGAATGATTGATGGAGCTGAAACGGTCCAGATCGAGAACCGCCACGGCGATTGCGCGGCCCGGGCGAACGGTGTCCCCCACTGCCGCCGACAGGCGTTCCTTGAAAAGGGTCCAGTTGGGGAGGCCTGTGAGCGAGTCGTGCGTAGCGAGATAGTGCAGACGTGAGTGCACCTCCTCGATCTCGCGCGCATATCGCT
>CAZLYG010000460.1:0-4531 GCA_964563075.1 uncultured Steroidobacteraceae bacterium
CATCTCCGGACGAAAGGCCGTGACCTTCTCCGGGAACTCAGCTCCAGTCTGCGTCCGCAGTCGGGTTGTCCATTCGACCAGTACCTCCCGTATGGCTGCCTGCAGGCGCTTCAGCGACGCTTCGTCCAGTTTCTGCGTCAGGGCGATCGGCGACAGCCGGGCACGGTGCAGAATCTCGTCCGAGTAGGCATTGCCGATGCCGCTGAAAGTGCGTGGATCTGTGAGCGCGCGCTTTAGGGTGTGATTCTCGCTCACCAGCCGCGCGCGAAATTCATCGAACGTGGCGGGCAGTACCTCCAGGCCCCCTGGATCATGGCGAGCGAGCTGTTCGCGGCTGCCGAACACTGAGAGCGACGCGCGGCGCTTGGTGCCTGCTTCCGTCAGCGTCAATGTACCTGTGTCGAACACGAAGTAAGCGAGAGCCGCGCGCTTAGCAGGTGCGGTCTCTGTGGGGATCCAGTGCAGTCGCCCGGCGATCATCAAATGCAGCACCAGCCAGTGATCGCCCTCGAACCCGAACGCAATGCGCTTGCCGACCCGTTCGATCGCCAGCACGCGCCGTCCGTACAGCGTGTCGATCGCAGGGTCGAATGTTCGTAGCAGAAAAGGATGGGTGATACGAGTCGACTGCAGTCGAGCTCCGAGCACACGTTGCCGCAAAGCGTCGATGTAGACCGTGATGTCCGGCAGCTCGGGCATGCCTGTGCGCGACGCAGCCGCTAGTGGGTGCCGTCGAACGCGGGCTCGGTCAGCGGGATCTCGGTGAGGGGCCCGTACCGGCTGACCTGGTCGCGTATTTTCGCGGCGTCACCGATCAGGACGACCGCCAGACTGTCGGCACTCGGGAAAGCCTGGTCGATCACGGCCTGCGCGTCCTTGAGGGTGACTCTCCGCAACGCCGAGCCGTACTGCTCGATGTAGTCGGGCCCGAGGCGATACAACTCGATCTCGCCGATGGCCGCGGCCCAGTCAGCTGCGGTTTCGAACTCCAGCGGATACTGTCCCAGCACATAGGCGCGCGCCGACTCCAGCATCTCTGCCGTGACACCCTCCTCTTTCAACCGGGTCAGGGTTCGCAGCGCCAGATCGATGGCCTGGCCGGTATTCTCCGTCTGCGCGAACGAGCGAATAGCGAACTCGCCGGCAACCGTGCCACGGGTGAACCCGGAACGCGCTCCATACGACAACCCGGACTTGATGCGCAGCTCGGTGTTCAGAATCGAAGTGAACCGCCCGCCGTAAAGGATATTCACCAGATCCAGAGCCGCGCGAGCCGGGTAGCGGCGGTCCACGCCGACGTTGCCAATCCAGAAATACGTCTGTACGGAGCCTGGCGAATCGATGAGCAGAACGCGACGCCCTCGTGCTCGCTCAGGCGGTGCAAGCAGCGGGGCGGGTTGCGGCGCCCTGGGCCACTCACCAAATGTTCTCAACACAGCGTGCTTCATCCCTTCCGCGTCGATGTCTCCGGCAAATACCAGCATCAGCCGGTCGGCGCCGAACTGCGAACGGTAATAGGCGAGCACGTCGCCGCGTGTGATACGGACCAGCGAGGACTCGTTGCCGATCACCGGGCGCCCGTAGGGGTGCTCGCCGAACAGAAATGCACGTCCGTAGGTGCCGATGAGCTCGGAAGGGTCGGAATCCTTTGCGGCTTTGATCAGCTCGATCTGCCGTGAGCACAGCTTCTGCAGCTCCTCCGCCTCGAAGCGCGGTCGCAGCAACGCATCGCCCAGCAACTCCAAGAGCAGCTGTTGATCGCGCGCCAGGAACTGGCCGCGGATCGTGATCGCCTCCGGTCCCGCACCGGAGCTGAAGCTGCCGCCGACCCCTTCGACGGCATCGGCAAATTGAAACGCGCTGCGCCCGGCGGCCCCTTTCTCCAATAATCCGGCGACCAGCGATGCCACGCCGGGCTTTCCCAGGACATCTCCCAGCTCACCGCTGCGCACCACGGCGTTGAATGCAACCAGCGGCACGTCGTGCCGAGGCATGACGACCAGTGTCAGTCCATTCGGCAGCACGAGTCTTTCGTGGGCAGGCACGCGCACGCCTGCGCAGCCGCCTTGCTCGAAGGCAGCGCCGGAGCCTAAGTGGGCTGCCATCGCGGCCGAGACCCGGGCTCTTCGTCGTCCCCTTCGTCATCAGGAATGAGCACGCCGACGGTGCGCCTGCGCACGTCGAGAATCTCGCGGGCGACCGCCTGTACCTGCTCGCGGCTAACACGTGTGTACTGGGAGGGAGCGTCGAACATCTTCAGCCAGTCGCCATGGAACACTTCGTATTCGCCCAGCAGCTGCGCCTTGCCGTCGATCGTCGCCAGCTTCTTCCAGAATCCCGCCTCGACCAGGTTTTTCGCGCGAGCAAGCTCCTGCTCGGTCACTCCGTGAGCGACGACATTGTCGAGCTCGCGATCCAGGACTTCCTGCACCATGGCAGTGTCCGACCCTTCAGGGAGCGTGAGGTACAGCCAGAACAGACCCGGATCGAACCCCTCCTGCCAATGGCCGGCGATCTCGATGGCGACCTTCTGCTGCTCAACCAGCAACCTATGCAGCCGCGAAGCATCGCCGTCGACGAGGATGGACAGCAGCAGCGTAACGGCGGGGCCGCGCTCATCCGCAGCCGCCGGCGCTTTGTATGCATACTGCAGCAGAGGGGTCTGAGCCTTGCGCCTGACCTCGACGCGCCGCTCACCCGATTGCTCAGGCTCGCGAGTGCGCACGGGCTCGGGCGGGGACTGGCGCGGGATCGGCTCGAAATACTCGCGCGCCAGCGCGAAAACCCGATCGGGCACGAGGTCGCCTGCCAGCACCAGCGTCAGGTTGTTGGGCGCGTAATGGGTCTTGAAGAACTTCTGCAGGTCCTCGATGCGCCACGACTGGATGTCCGAGGGCCAACCGATCGTGGGAAAGTGATACGGATGCGCGACGAAGGCGGCCGCCTGCACCTGCTCCGCAAGCAACCCCTGGCTGTTGTCCTCCACGCGCAGGCGGCGCTCGGAGTACACCACTCCACGCTCGCTCTCGATCACCTTCGGCACGAACGCAAGATTGGCAATGCGATCGGCCTCGAGATCGAGCACCAGGTCCAGGGCTTCGCGCGGAAACCAGTCCTGGTAGACAGTCACGTCGTCGCTGGTGAAGGCATTGTTGGCGCCGCCCCGCGCTTCCATCAGCTCATCGAACTCACCTGGGCCGCGGCGCGTAGTGCCGTTGAACATCATGTGCTCGAAAAAATGCGCAAGCCCGGTGATTCCGGGAGCCTCGTTGCGACTGCCCGCGCGCACCCAGTTGTAGAGTGCAACGCTCGGGATGTTCTGCACGGGCCAGACGATCACTTTCATTCCGTTCGCAAGCGCCAGCGAGCGCACTGCATCGCGACCGGGTACAGACGCAGAGGCCCGCGGTGCGGTGGGCACCGAGGCGGACGTCAGGTATGCGGAGGCGATGGAGTTGTTCATGCCGCAGTCAGTGTAACGGGCAAGTTGCGACAATGGTGCCGGCGGGTGGCGCCTTCAAGCCGTTGCGAGGGGCCATTTATTCAGCATGATCAAGGAGTTATGAGGCGCTGGAAGGGTGGAGCCCTCTTTCGGGGTCTTGACAGCGGCCATAAAAAAACGCCGCGGGCGGGGGAAGTCGCTTCGCGGCGTTCAAGCAGCGAACACCGGGGAAGTTGTTCGCAATGCTGGAACTAGAGCAAGGGCTGTGCCAAGGCTACGATCCCAATAAAAACAAAGAGTTAATGGCTCGATCAGGGCTCGCTGCAGGTGACGAGAATTGTCACCTTTGTACCGGTGGCCGTCTGGCGCGGGCGCGCCAGGTCAATGTGGGATGACGGGCACACATCCTTGGGAGCGCTCCCGCAGCTGCTCGCAAGTCAGGCGCGCGCGGGCTTCGTCGCCGACGCGTGCCTGCAGGCGGAATACTCGACCTGAGGCTGTTTCTGCGGCCACTACTTGCGGCGCCAAGCCCTGCAGCTGCGGCGCAAACTGCGCCTGAAGCGCACGCCATTCTGCATTGGCGCGATCCTCGGAGGTGAAGGCGCCGAGTTGGATGCTGTACACGTTCGGCCCTGGCGCACCCAGCGGCCTCGCGATTGTCGATGTCGCGGTAGGCGGGGCCGACGCTGGGCGCGCCGCTGGCGTTGCGCTGGCGATGGATGACGTGCTCGCGACTGGCGGTGCGCTGGCGATGGATGACGTGCTCGCGACGGCTGGTGCGCTGGCGACGGACGGCGTGCTCGCGGCCAGCCGTGCGCCCGCAGCCGGCTCTGTTGTGCTCGATGCAGGCGCTGCGGCCGCCGGAGGCACAGGGCGTCCTGGGGGCACTGCACTTTCGCCGGGTACGGCCAGGGTGTTCGGTCCGGTGCCCGACGCGCCGGGCGCGGCGACGGCGGCCGGCCCGGGTGCCCTGTTGGATCCGGCCATGGCGGGCGGCCCTGGCACTGCCGTTGCGGTCGGCCCTGACGCCGGCGCGGCGGCCAGCCCCGACACCGCCGCCGCGGTCGGCCCTGACGCCGGCGCGGCGGT
>CAZLYG010000461.1:0-4527 GCA_964563075.1 uncultured Steroidobacteraceae bacterium
TGCTCGGCGGGCGAGGACAGCCCCGAAGGGCAGAAGTAGCGCGTGTCGTCGCGGAATTTCTTTGCTTCGTAGTCGTTGAACTTCTGCGGCGTCTCGATGCGGATCGAAGGCAACGCACGCCCCTGCAGAATCGCCACCGTGTATTCGGACCCGGTGATCCAGCGCTCGACGAACACGAGCCGATCGACAGCGGCGGTGGCCTGATACGCAGCCGGCAAATCCGACTCGCGCTCCACCTTCGTCATGCCGACGCTCGAGCCCTGCGTTGCGGGCTTGACGATCATCGGCAGGCGCAGCCGCTCCACGGCCAACTCGAAATCCTGGGGACCACGCAATACCGCATATTCCGCCGTGGATACACCGATTGCCTGTGCAAGGCGCTTGGTCCGCAGCTTATCCATCCCGACCGCGGACCCCAGCACGCCACTGCCGGTATAAGGAATTCCGAGATACTCCAGCGCTCCTTGCACCGTGCCGTCCTCGCCACCCGGCCCATGAAGCGCGATCCACACACGGTCGGTGCCAGCCAGCTCGCTCAGCGAACGCTCGCGCGGATCAAAGGCGTGTGCATCCACATCGCGGCGTAGCAGCGCTTCGAGCACAGCGTTACCGCTCAGGAGCGAAATCTCGCGCTCACTGGAGTCCCCGCCGAAAAGAACGGCGACGCGGCCGAACTCCTGTGGGTTGCGCACACGTCGGGCTGCCGCGGGTTTGTGAGTGAGGCGCATCAAGCGGCACCTCCCATGACACGCACCTCGGGCATCAGGCGTACGCCGTGCAACCGCTCGACGGTCTGCTGCACGTGCTCAATGAGTCGCTCCAGATCCGCGGCCGTCGCGTTGCCATGATTGATGATGAAGTTGGCATGCTTCTGTGACACGGACGCATCGCCGATGCGAAATCCCTTCAGTCCACTGGCTTCGACCAGCCGCGCCGCGTGATCGCCCGGCGGATTGGTGAACACCGAGCCACAGCTCCACTCGCCGATGGGCTGCGAGGCCTTGCGCCGCTCCAGCAGCGAGCGCACTTCAGCTTCATTCACGCCCGGCTTGCGCTCGAACGTCAGCCGCGCAGCGATGAACCACTCGCCCTTGACCGGGGCCTCGACGTGGCGGTAGCTGACTGAGTATTCACCGAGGGTCCGCGTATGTATGTGGCCGTGACGGTCGATCGTCTCGACTTCGGTCACGTGACGCCACGTCTCCCCACCGAATGCACCGGCGTTCATGGCGAGTGCGCCGCCGAGCGTGCCTGGGATGCCGGCAAAGAACTCCGCTGGGCCCAGTCCCCATTTCACGCACTGCTTCGCGACACGGGCGCACGCGACACCGGCTTCCCCGTAGACGGTCGTCTCACTGATCCGATCGAGCCGGTCGAGCGAGCCATGTGTGCTGATGACGACGCCAGGGAGGCCGCCGTCACGCACCAGGACGTTGCTTCCGAGACCCACCCAATGGATCGGCACCTCGTCGTCCAGAGTCCGCAGGAAGGCCGCGAGGTCCGCTCGATCGCGCGGCGTGAAGAACACTTCCGCCGGCCCGCCGACGTGCCACGACGTATGGCGGCTCATTGGCTCATTGCGCTTCACACGATTGGCGAATTCGGGTGCGATGGCCACGGTCACGACGGCTCCCTGCGTGGAGTCAGCTCGCGCAAGCGCGCCGGAAGCTCATGAGCCACCGTGCTGATGTGACCGGCGCCCATGGTGACGATGACGTCGCCGTCGCGAATGATGTCCTTCAGCGCCTCCGCCAAATCCTCGACCTTCTCCACGAACAGCGGCTCTACCTGCCCGCGGCTGCGCACGGCCCGACACAGCGCCCTGGCATCGGCTCCTGCAATCGGAGCTTCGCCAGCCGCGTACACTTCAGTGACGAGCAGCGCGTCGGCGGTCGCGAGAACCTTTCCGAAGTCATCGATCAGGTCATGGACGCGCGTGTAGCGATGGGGTTGGAACGCGAGCACGACACGGCGGCCCGCATATCCCTGGCGCAGGGCCTCCAGTGTCGCGCTGACCTCCGTCGGATGGTGGCCGTAGTCATCGACGATGGTGACGCGGCCTGCCGAAGTCTCCACATCCGCTATGTGCTGCAGGCGGCGATCGATGCCCTGGAACCCGGCCAGCGCCCGCTGAATCGCGCCGTCATCGATTCCCAGTTCAGTCGCGACGGCAATCGCGGCGAGGGCGTTCAGCACGTTGTGCGTTCCGGGCAGGTTGACCGTGACTTGCAGCGGGGGTGCCACCGGCCGCACCACGTCGAACGTCGTCTGCAGGCCATCGCGACGGATATTCGCCGCGCGCACATCGGCCCCTTCAGAGAGCCCGTAGGTCAGAATCGGACGGCCGACGCTCCGGAGAATGCTGCGGACGTTCTCGTCGTCCAGGCACAGCACGGCCAGACCGTAAAAGGGCAGGTTGCGCAGAAAGTCCACGAAGCTCTGCTTCAGTAGCGCGAAGTCCCCGCCATGGGTGACGAGGTGATCGTTATCGATGTTGGTGACGATCGAGATCAGCGGCTGCAGATGCGTGAACGACGCATCGCTCTCGTCGGCTTCCGCTACCAGGTAGCGGCTCGCCCCCAGCCGTGCGTGGCTGTCCGCACTCTTCAGACGCCCGCCGATCACGAATGTCGGATCTTCGCCGCCTTCGGCCAGAATGCTGGCCACCAGGCTCGTGGTCGTCGTCTTGCCATGCGTGCCTGCGACCGCAATGGAGTACCTGAAGCGCATCAACTCGCCGAGCATCTGCGCCCGGGGTACTACGGGAATGCGCCGCTCTGCCGCGGCCTCCACTTCAGGGTTGTCCTTCGCGACGGCGCTGGAGACGACGACGACATCGGCGCCCGCGATGTTGGCGGCAGAATGGCCGATGGTGATGCGCGCTCCGAGCCTCGTCAGCCGCTGCGTGACGGGGTTCGGCTTGATGTCCGAGCCCTGTACCGCGTACCCCAGGTTGATGAGCACCTCGGCAATGCCGCTCATCCCGCTCCCGCCGATCCCGACGAAATGGATCGTGTTGATGCGGCGCATGCGGTCGCGCCGATCCGGCGTGACGCGACGCTCGGGGATGTGCCCTTCCAGGCGGGTGCGACGCTCGCCCGTCATGCAGCCCTCCTGGCGAGCTCGATGCAGGAGTCTGCGAGCTCCTGGGCAGCGTGCGGTTTCGCAAGCATGCGCGCACGCTCGGCCATCGCGAGCAGCTTGCCCCTGCCGGCACACAGCCGCTGCAGCTCATCGGCAAGCCGCTCGGCCGTGAGCTCCCGATCGGGAATCAGAATGGCGGCTCCCTCGCTGACGAGGTACTGCGCGTTGTGAGTCTGGTGGTCATCCACAGCAGCCGGAAACGGCACCAGCACCGCACCGATGCCGACGGCTGCCAGCTCCGACACCGTCAGAGCGCCTGAGCGGCAGATGACGAGGTCGGCCCACGCATAGGCTTCGGCCATGTCGTCGATGAACGGCCGGACATCGGCGCGCACGCCGGCGTTGGAATAGGTCTCGCGCGCTGACTCGATCCAGCGCTCGCCGGCCTGGTGGCGTACGTCGATGGGGCTCGCCGGCCCGGTTTGCGCCCGCAATCGCGCCAGTGCAAAAGGCACGACGGCGTTCAGTCGAGTAGCCCCCTGGCTGCCGCCGATCACCAGAATCCGCACGGGGCCGCTGCGGCCGGCGAACCGGGCCGCGGGCGGCGGGACGACGCTGATGTCCTGGCGGACCGGGTTACCGATGACGCGTGCCTGCACATCACTGCCGAAGCTGTTCGGAAACGCTTCGAGCACCACGCGCGCCACGTGCGCCAGGCAGCGGTTCGTGAACCCTGCTATCGCATTCTGCTCGTGAATGAGGAGCGGCCGTCCCGTGAGCCAGGCAGCAACGCCGCCGGGGCCCGTCACGAACCCTCCCAGACCCACCACGACGATGGGCTTGCGACGCCGGACGATGCTGAGCGCCTGCAGCAGTGCCTTGGCAAGCCGGAAAGGTGCCGCCAGCAACGTGAGCGCCCCCTTACCGCGCAATCCTCCGACGGACAGCCATTCGATCGGGATGCTCTCCGCCGGGACGATGCGCGCCTCGAGGCCTTTCTGCGTACCGAGCCAGACGACCTCGAACGATTTGGCGCGCAACAGCCGCGCCAGCGCGAGCGCCGGAAACACGTGGCCGCCCGTGCCCCCTGCCATGATCAGGATGGTAGGCATGGGTGCAGATGTGCGGCCGGCCGTCATGCGCCGCGCTCCACAGTCGCACCGCGGTCGCGCACGGACGCCGAGCCACGCCGCTCGAGCATGGCCTCGTGATACACCCGCAACAGCAAACCGACCCAGGCCAGTGACACGATCAGGCTGGACCGGCCGTAGCTCATCAGCGGCAACGTGAGCCCCTTCGTCGGCAACACGCCCATGTTCACGCCGATGTTGATGAACGACTGAATCCCCACCCACAGTCCGAAGCCGCAGGCCAGGTAGGACTGGAAGCGCAGGCCGCTCTGCGAAGCGAGTCGCGCGATGTAGAAGCTGCGCCAGATGAGAG
>CAZLYG010000462.1:0-4513 GCA_964563075.1 uncultured Steroidobacteraceae bacterium
AGCCGATGTCTGGATCAACACGCCGCGTCGGCCCTGGGAAGCGAGCGGTACCAGCGGCATGAAGGTGCTGGTCAACGGCGGCATCAATCTGTCGGAGGTGGACGGTTGGTGGGCTGAGGCCTACACGCCCGAGCTGGGCTGGGCGCTGGGCGATGGCCAGGAGCATGGCGAGGATCCGCGCTGGGACGCTGCTGAAGCCGAGCAGCTGTATCAACTCCTGGAGCGCGAAGTGATTCCGGAGTTCTACTCCCACGATGCCGAGGGCATTCCGCGCGCGTGGGTCAAGCGCATGAAGGAAAGCATGGTGCAGCTCACTGCGCGCTTCTCCGCAACTCGCACGGTGCGGGAGTACACGGATCACTACTACGTCCCGGCCGCTGTCGCCTTTGCCTCGCGGACCCGCAACAACTGCGCTTCCGCCGAAGACATCGCTCGCTGGCAACGCTCGCTGTTGCAGAACTGGAGCGGTGTGCGATTCGGGGAGGTCAAGGTGACGAGCGATAACAAAATCAACCGCTTCGAGGCGCAGCTGTATCTGAACGGGCTCGTGCCCGAAGCCGTCACCGTCGAGCTCTACGCGGAAGGCATCGGCGGCGAGCCGCCGCTGCGGCAGCCGATGCGGCCGTTGCGACCGCTTGTCGGCAATGGGTTCGCCTACGGCATCGAAATGTCCGCGGCGCGGCCTGCTTCGCAGTACACAGTACGCGTGGTGCCGCGGCATGCCGATGTTGCGATTCCGCTGGAGGCGCCGGAGATCCTCTGGCAGCACTGAGCTGCAGCGCTTCAGTGAGTGGGCACCGCGCCAGGATCCCCCGTCGGAGCAGGAGCGGAGTCGGTCGAGCGGCGCGGACCCAGCCACTGCAGGAGCAATGGCTCGAGGGCATCCGCCCAGACCTGATATCCCTTGACCGCCAGGTGCAGCCGATCGGGATCGGCCATGCCCTCGTACAGCTTGCCGTGGGAGTCCGCCAGCCTGTCGTTGATGTTGAGATAGCGGACCTCACGTCCGTCGGCGAGCCTGGCGAGCCGGGCGTTGATCGCGTCTATGACGGGCATCATGTCCATGTCGTCGTTGCGTGGGGTGATCCCCATCAACACGATCCGGGCCTGCGGGGCTTTCCTGCGGCAGATCTCGATGATCGCGTGGATGCCCCTGGTCACGTCCGCGGCGGTGGCGGCGTTCCATTTGAGCGGTCCCGCCTTGCCCACGTTGTTGGTTCCGGCCATCAGTACGATCACCTTCGGGTTGACGCCATCCAACTCCCCATGGTTCAGCCGCCAGAGGATGTTCTGCGTGGTGTCGCCACCCCAACCGAAATCCGCCGCGTTCCAGCCGAAGAAATTCTTCTTCCAGTTAGCGAGCAACTCCCGGTACCGGGGGTCGCTGGCGCCCCAGCGGCGAGTGATGGAATCGCCGAGGAAGTAGACGTCGGTATGGCCGGTGCGCGCTTTCGTGAGCAACTGGTCGTGGGCGAGCAGAGAGCTCGCATCGATACGCGGGCTGGGCTGGTCGCCGGCCGGCAATGGGTGGTAGCCCCGCACGAGCAGGCCGAGCCATTCGGCGGACCTGCGCGTGTACGGGAGCTGCTGCTCGGGGGTCGCCAGGTTGTTGTGCGGCGAGTCGATCATCGGCACGGCCAGCTTCGGCGCCCGGATCTGATTGAACGCCGTCCAGATGCCGGCCGGTGGGGCGGTCGTGTCGACGAACCCCATGGCGACCAGCGAGGGGACATGGATGTGCATCGCGCAGTTGACGGTATCGAAGTACAAGGCGGTGCGCATGACCTGCGGATCATCGCTCGGCCAGTTGGGATACCCCGCGGTGCGCCCATGCAGCGGTCCATTCGAGTCGGCACCCGCCGGCTCGTTGACCACCAGGGCGGTCACTTTGGAATTGAGCCCCGCGGCGCACAGACTCTGCTGGCCTCCCATGCTCGTGCCCGTGACCACCAGAGTGTGCCCGTCCCAGTCAGGGCGGCTCGCGAGGTAGTCGATGGCGCGATAGTCGGCGAGATACATCTGCAGGAAGTAGCTCTTGTTGCGATCGTTCCGGCCGATGGCCTGATACTGCTTCAGGGCAGGCGGCAACGCCTCGTAATACGCAGCCGGCTGATCGGGGAGCACATCGTGCGGCTCGATGTTCAGTGCCAGCCAGCCCTCCGCCGCGCGATCCGTGACCCACGCCTTCTGCAGCGGGTATGGCGGGCTTGCCCATTGAAAGATCACCAGGCCGGGAAATTTTCCCGGCCGCGCGGGCTTGGCCAGCTGGCCATGTACGTGCGTGCCATTGATATGGTCCAGCGTGATCGTGTCCCACTCGACACCCGGCTTGTCGCTGGCCCCCGCGCGCAGCACGGGGTTGGCGGGAATTGATTGCAGCAGCTTGAGCTTTGAACGCCAGAAGCTGTCGAAGTCGGCGGGGCGCGGCACGGCGGGCTGCAGCTCATCAGGTGCAACGGCGGCGCCGACGGCCAGTGGCTTCAGCTGACTGTCGCCGCCGGCCGCAGAGATTTCCACGTACACCATTGCAGGCTCGCGCAGCGCCACCTCGATCGAAGCGGTGCCAGTGGACATGTCGAGACGCCCGGTCTTGATGATCTCGAGATCGTTCTTCCTGGCGGTGAAGGTGTAGCCGGCTGCTGCCCGGGCACCAGGCCGCACTGTCACTTTCCAACCTACGGTATCCCCGATTGCGTAGATACCGCTAGGCTTGTAGGGCGTGAGTATCAAAGGCGGCGGCGTGGCATCGGCCTTGGGGCTCGTCTGCGCCAGAGCCGGCTGCATCGCGCAGAGCAGCCACACCCAGCCCATCGCAAAAGAAAATGGCCTCTCTCGTCGCGCCATGCGTGTCGCCCGCTCTGCGGCCCTGCTCGGACCGGCCGCGATGGTAGCGCTATCTTCGGGGATGCCGGTAGCCGGGTTCGCAAGTCGCGCCAGTGCTCCGCGCGCGCTATATTCGTGCGGATAGGTCACGGAGAAGATCCATGAGCTCGCCACGTTCCCGCGCCCGCGTCGTGAAGATAGTGCCGGTAGCACTTGTCCTGTGTGCAGCGGCGGCTCTGCAGGCTGCGTGTGCCGAGCCTGCCGTTTCCGTTCCGGCTCCCGCTCTGGACAATCCGAAGACCCAGGGCGCTCTGGAGACTGCCGTACTGGCGGGCGGATGCTTCTGGGGAATGCAGGGCGTGTTCGAGCACGTCAAAGGCGTGCGCCAGGTGATTTCCGGATTCTCCGGCGGCAAGAAGGGCACCGCTCACTACGAGACGGTCAGCACGGGCACGACCGGACATGCCGAGTCCGTGCAGATCACCTTCGACCCGAAAGAGGTCTCCTATGGTGAGCTGCTGCGGGTGTACTTCTCCGTGGCGCACGACCCGACCGAGCTCAACCGGCAGGGGCCTGACGAGGGCACTCAGTACCGGTCGGACATTTTCTACGCCAACCCGACACAGCAGAAAATCGCGGCGGCGTACATCGCGCAGCTCGAGAGCGCGCATGTCTACAGCCACAAGATCGTGACCCGCGTCGATCCCCTCACCGGGTTCTATCCGGCCGAGCCATACCACCAGGATTATCTGATCCACAATCCTGACAACCCGTACATCGTGATCAACGACCTGCCGAAGATCGCGCACCTGAAGCAGACGCTGCCGCAGCTGTATGCCCCGCGCCCGGTGCTGGTCGCTGCGGTCGGCCGCTGACGGCCGCGGCGCTGGCGCAGGCGCTGGGCGCGACTTGCTGTATCTGCGCCAGGGCGGGACGCGGGCCCGTCGCCGAGAGCCAGGTGGCGTGATCCCGTTGATTGCGACGCGCTCGAGCGGGCAATGACCCGCTCCCGATGATCTCTCTGCGCGAGGTCCGCAAGTCGTTCGACGGCGGTCGCAGTTTTGCCGTCCGTGGCATCACCGTGGATGTCGCGGAGCGGGTGTTCGTGGCGATCATTGGCGACTCCGGATCGGGCAAGACCACGCTGCTGAAAATGATCAACCGGCTCGTGGACGCCGACGCCGGCGCCGTCGTCGTCGCGGGCAAGCCGATCGATGCGGAAGCGCCCTACGAGCTGCGCCGGCGCATCGGCTATGTGTTTCAGGGCATCGGGCTCTTTCCCCATCTGAATGTCGCCGAGAACATCGGCATCACGCCCCGCCTGTTGGGATGGGCGGAAGCCGACATCCGTGCACGCGTGGATGAGCTCATCGATCTGGTGAGCTTGCCCAGGAGCTACCTGGGGAGAATGCCGTCTGAGTTGTCAGGCGGCCAGCAGCAGCGTGTCGGGGTTGCGCGCTCGCTGGCTGCGCGACCCTCCATCATGCTCATGGACGAGCCGTTCGGAGCCCTGGACCCGATCACACGCGATACTCTCGGCCGCGAGTATCGACACCTGCACGAGCAGATGGGTCTGACCACGGTGATGGTGACTCACGATGTGATGGAGGCCGTGCTGTTGTCGGACCGGATCATCGTCATGCGACAAGGTACAGTGGTGGCCGATGGCCGGCCACACGAGCTGCTGCTG
>CAZLYG010000463.1:0-4511 GCA_964563075.1 uncultured Steroidobacteraceae bacterium
TCGACGGTAGCTTCGTGCGCGAGATTCTGCGCGACCCGATCGATCGCGAGATGGTGCGTTCCATCAACGAGATCGGGCATCTCACCGGCAAACAGACGATCGCCGAGTTCGCCGAGAACGCCGAGATCATCCAGATGCTCACCAGCCTCGGTGTCGACTACGCCCAGGGATACGGCATCGCGCAGCCGCAGCGCGTCCTGAAGTCCGCCGTCGCCTGAAAGTCCTGCTGCGTTGATGCGGCGTTAAATCGCCGCTACCATTGAAATCCCCTGTACCTTGTAGTAAAAAGGTACCGTAGTGAACAAAAGGACTCCACCGACGACTCATGAGTGTCAACGAGAAATTCGGCCCGATCCGCAAAGGACTGCTCGAGTTTCTGATCCTGAAGATCATCGCCGCCGACAAGGTGTACGTCGCCGACATGCTGAAGAAGCTGGCCGCAACCGAGTTCGCCACCCAGGAGGGCACGCTGTACCCGCTCCTGAGCCGCATGCGGCGCGAGGGTCTGTTGCAGTACGAGTGGCAGGAGTCGGGTGCCGGGCCGCCACGCAAGTACTACGAGCTCACGGCGCAGGGGCGCGCCGAGCTCGATGAGCTGAACGACTACTGGAAAGAGATCAATAAAACCATCCAGCAGCTGGGAAACTAGTCATGCGCAAAGTGCTCACCATCAGCCTCAACGGCAACGCGTATCAGATCGAAGAGGGCGGCTACGAGGCTCTGCACGCCTACCTGGAGACCGCGCAAGAGAAGCTGCGTGAGGACCCGGGCCGCGCCGAGATCATGGCTGACCTGGAGCAGGCGATCGCCGAGAAGTGCAACCGCTTCCTCAGTGCACACAAGAGCGTCGTGACCGCCGAGGAGATGCAGCAGGTCCTGGTCGAGATGGGTCCGGTGGACGGCGCTGCCAGCACTGATGGCGCGCAGCCCTCATCCAGCTCTCAAAAGACCGACGACGGCGGTGCCGCCGACTCCACGACCACGCGGCGCCTCTATCAGATCCGCGAGGGCGCGATGATCAGCGGTGTCTGCAAGGGATTCGCCGCGTACTTCGACATCGACGTGACGATCGTCCGGCTCATCTTCGTCGCGCTGGCGTTTATCACGTGGGGGGCATGGATACTGGTGTACATCGTGATGATGTTGGTGATTCCCTATGCGAGCACATCCGAGGAGCGCGCGGCAGCGCACGGACAGCCGTTTGACGCCCAGCATCTGATCGAGCAGGCCAAGAAGCAGTACGCCTCTTACAGGGCCGGCAAGTGGCAACGTCAGTGGCAGCGGCAGGCAAGGGCCGAGGCTCGGGCATGGCGGCGCGAATGGCGCCGCGGGAGACAGCAAATGCGTGACTCGATGCGCTGGGGCTGGGGACCGCCCCCGATCAGTCCCGATGACACCGGCTACGCGGCACGGATACTGATGGGCGTACTGATCCCGATCGCCGCGCTGTGCAACGCTGTATTGGTCATTGCCTTTCTCGTGGTGCTCGCGCAGCTGGTGACTCGAGGGATGATTTTCGGTTGGACACCCCCCGCGGAGATTCCCTTGTGGGCAGATATTCTGATTCTCTGCATCCTGCTGGGTATCTGCTCGTCGCCGCTGCGCGCTCTGCGCCACGCCGCATACTACGCGCACGGGCCCGCCGCCAACGTGTGGTTTGCCTTGTGGGGGAGCGTTCTGTGGGTCGGGTTCGTGATCGTGTTCTTCTGGCTGGCCTATCACTACTGGCCAGACCTGCAGGCGTTCCTGAGCGAGATCGCGGACTCCATTCGTAATCATCGGCTACATGAGCCGGGGGACCGCATCCTGCTCGGGCTGTGGCGGCTCGGCCAGTCCTGACGCTTCCCGCGCGACCCCCCTTTGCTGCTGGATCTCGCCATGAAACTGATCGAAGGACCGCTCGCCGCCGCCCTGTTGGTATTGCTGATGCTGACAGCCGCCTCCCACATCCTGGCGCTGCACGACCGCAACACACGGCGCGACACGCTAGCTGTGATTGCCAGGGAGTTGCCCGTCGGTGCCTCCCTTGCAGACGCGCAGGCGTTCATGGAGCGCCATACGGAGCGGTTCGCTCGCGACGATGAATTCCCCCAGGTCTACGGGGGCTTCCTGCCGCAAAGTTCCCTGGACAGGGATCTCTTCGACCGGCAGGTACAGATCAATCTGTATTTCGACGCAGGCCATCGATTCAAGAGCGCGGAAGTGAACGTCTACTACACGTTCCTGTGAGCTAGCTTCCCTGAAGGGGCTCAGGCAGCTTTCAGGCGAAGTCGAAACGCATCGAGAGGTCGATGGCACGCACGTGTTTCGTGAGACTCCCGATGGAGACATAGTCGACGCCGGTGGCGGCGATCGCGCGCACGCTCTGGAGCGTAACGTTTCCCGAAGCCTCCAGCTTGATCGTCTGCGAGCGCGCTCGGGTGATCGTCACGGCCTTCGCCATCGTGGCGTTGTCGAAGTTGTCCAGCATCACGATGTCGGGTGCCGCGGCGAGCGCCTCCTCGAGACCGGCGAGCGACTCGACTTCCACTTCGATCTTCAGTCCCGGAGAGACGCGCTTCGCGGCGGCGATGGCACCCCCGATCGAGCCGGCGGCGGCGATGTGGTTCTCCTTGATGAGCACCATGTCGAAGAGGCCGATGCGAAGGTTCTGCGCGCCGCCACAGCGAACGGCGTACTTCTGGGCCGTGCGCAGGCCGGGGAGCGTCTTGCGCGTATCGAGGATGCTGCAGCGGGTACCGGCGACAGCGTCGACGAATTGCCGGGTCTGCGTCGCAGTGCCAGAGAGCAGTTGCAGGAAATTGAGTGCTGTGCGCTCTCCAGTGAGAACGGCGCGTGTGCGTCCCTGGATCTCGAACAGGAGTTGATTGGCGCGCACGCGATCGCCGTCGCCGACCTTCCAGTCCAGGCGGATCGAGGCGTCGATCTGACGAAACGTCTCATCCACCCACGCTCGACCGCATAGCACCGCATCTTCACGTGTGATCACACGACCGTGCGCAACTTGTGCGTCCGGCACCAGACGTGCGGTAACGTCGCCGCTGCCGACATCCTCGCGAAGCGCAGCTGAGACCTGGACGCCAAGATCCTGCGGGAGCTCAATCATGGCAAGAGGGTACCTGAAAGCGCGGGCCGTGTGCCGGCTTGCCAGGTCGCCATGGCCGACCACGGGAAGATAGCAGTGCCAGAGGGGTGACATATTTCGGACGCCCCGACGCCCCGACGCCCCGACGCCCCGACGCTGCGACCCCGCGACGTGCCGACACCCCGGCGCCCTCGGCGCCCCGGGGCCCGGGGCCGCCTTTGTCGGCCGCGGCACTTGTCATCGCCGGGGTCTGCACCACATTGAACAGAGCAGGCCGATCCAGTAATGCCGCGGAAGGATGTGGGACGATGCTCTCCTGGCTTCCAAGTCATTGTTCTGTCTCGCTTGGGCTGCCGGCAGCGGGTTTGAAGAATAGTCGTGGCACCGCCATAATTCAGTGCTGTAAAGCTGCGGCTGAAGTCGCGCGGCGGCGCTCCCGGCGTGCCATTATCGACCTATGCGGCCCATGCCTGAGCCTGTGGTGAGCGACCCCGAGGCGCGGCCGCCATCCCCATGCACCAAGGTCTGCATGCTCGATGAGCGAGGCTTTTGCATCGGCTGCCGGCGAACGGCAGAGGAAATTGGCCGCTGGACGGCGATGAGTCCGGCGGAACAATGGCGACTGATAGCGGAGCTGCGTGTGCGCGGCGCGGAAAAGGTATCCCCTTAGAGGAAGGTTTATGTCCGAGGTAAGTACGATGGATGTGGTCGAGAGGATCAAATCGGAGATCGGGTCCAGTCCCGTGGTGCTGTTCATGAAGGGCACTCCGGACTTCCCCCAGTGCGGCTTCTCGGCGCAGACCGTGGCGGCGTTGCGGGCGTGCGGCGCCGAGTTCCATTCGTTCAACATTTTCGAGGATCCCGAGCTGCGCGATGCGCTCAAGCGCTTCTCGAACTGGCCGACCTATCCGCAGCTGTATGTGAAGGGCGAGCTGGTCGGAGGCTGCGATATCGCGCTCGAGATGTACCGCAGCGGCGAGCTGAAAAAGCTGCTCACCGAAGTCGGCGCCGCGAAGTAGGGTTCACTCGGCGCCTCGCAGGGCGCCTTGCGCAGCAGGCCCCGCATGGGAGCGGCCGTACTGACACCCCGGATTAGGTCTCCATTTGCGGATTTTCGTTGACCGGCTCGGAGGGCGGCATGTTGTGCCATCCGAGAGCCCGGGCGCTTTCTTCGGCGCCCTTGTAGCTGGCACGCAAGCGGTTGCAGATGATGCAGAAGAGGTCGGCACTGCGTTCGGCGTCGTACGCGGCCGAATGCGCGCTGCTGGAGTCCCATTCGAGCCCGGCCACCGTGATTGCTTTTGCCAATACCGTCTGGCCCAGCGCGGCGCCGGCGAGTGTTGCCGTATCGAAGCAGGAAAAGGGGTGAAACGGATTGCGCTTCACGTCCGCGCGCGCGACCGCAGCGTTGATGAATCCAAGGTCA
>CAZLYG010000464.1:0-1586 GCA_964563075.1 uncultured Steroidobacteraceae bacterium
ATGAACGCCTACATCAACGAAATCTTCCTCGGCCAGGACGGCGATCGCGCCATCCATGGCTTCGGGCTTGCCAGCCAGTTCTATTTCGGCAAGCCGCTCTCGAAGCTGGACGTGTCGGAGATCGCGCTGATGGTGGCGATCGTGCGCGGGCCCTCCTATTACGACCCGCGGCGCCACGCAAGCCGCGCGCTGGCACGCCGCGATCTGGTGCTGAAAATCATGGCGGAACAGGGTGTCATCAGCACCAGGGAGGCACAGGCTGCGACGGCCAGGCCGCTGGGAGTCATCGCGCGGGGAGCCGGGTCGTACTACCCGGCGTATCTGGACTTCGTTCGGCGGGTACTGCGGCGTGATTATCGCGAGGAGGACCTCACGAAGGCCGGCCTGCGCATCTACACAAGCCTCGAGCCGCGCACGCAGGAGCAGGCGGAGCTCGCGCTGGATCGGGAGCTGACACGCCTCGATCGCGGCAAGCGAACCAGCGCCATGCTCGAGGGTGCGGTCGTCGTGACGAGCCCGCAGAGCGGTGATGTCATCGCCATTGTCGGTGGGCGTAACGTGGCCTTCGACGGCTTCAACCGTGCCCTGGACGGACGCCGGCCAATGGGTTCTCTGATCAAGCCTTTCATCTATCTGACAGCGCTCGAGACGGGACGCTACAACGCAGCGACTGTCGTTCAGGATCAGCCGGTGCAGATCCGCCTCGCCAACGGAGATGTGTGGCGCCCCGAGAATTTCACTCATCAGGTCTACGGTCCCGTGCCCCTCGTGCACGCTCTGGCGGAAAGCCTGAATCTGGCCACCATCGGTGTCGGCATGGATGTCGGGCTGCCGAAGATTGCGCAGACACTGCAACGTTTCGGGCTGGATCGGCCCGTGCCGCAGGTCCCCTCGATGCTGCTGGGCTCCGTGGACGTGACTCCTCTGGAAGTCGCGCAGTTGTATAACGGCCTGGCCAACGGCGGCTTCCGCAATCCGCTGCGCGGGGTGCGCGCCGTGATCAGCGACGATGGCAAGGCCATCAAGGCCTTTCCCTTGCGGGTGACGCCAGTGGCGCCGCCCGAGGCGGTCTATTCCGTCGACCGGATGATGGAGCAGGTCATGGTGCGCGGCACAGGCCGCCCGGCTCGTTCCGTGCTTCCGGCGAGTCTGGCCGTGGCCGGCAAGTCCGGCACTTCCTCGGATCTGCGCGACAGCTGGTTTTCGGGATTCTCGGGCAGCCATGTCGTGGTCGTGTGGGTCGGCTATGACGATGACATGCCCACCGGCCTGACGGGCTCGGCGGGCGCGCTGCCGGTGTGGGCGCGGATCATGGCCGGCTCACAGGAGAGCTCCTGGGACGCGCCCATGCCCGAATCCCTCGCCGAAACCTGGATCGACTACGATACCGGTGAGCGGGTGGAGCAGGGTTGCAACCAGAACGCGGTCCCGATCGCGGTTCCGGTCGGTACTGCGCTGCAGGTCAAAGCCGGCTGTGCCAACGCCCCGAATTCCCTGCAGAGCATCGTCGAGCGCGCGGGCGAGTGGCTGCGGGATCTCATTCACTGACGGTTAACGGCGCGGGCGTATCATCCATTCACAGAAAG
>CAZLYG010000464.1:1596-4483 GCA_964563075.1 uncultured Steroidobacteraceae bacterium
CTCGAGACTGCTCTCTGTCCTTCTGGTCGCGGCCTTTGCAGGGCTGCTGTCGGCCTGCGGTGGATTGCCCCCGATGTCGCCGCCGCCGGCGTCGCAGCCCCCGATAGAAGTCGGTCCCGGCTCCAGGCAGACGCAGCCGGCCCCACCCACGGGGCGGGCACCCTCCGAGCAGTTCTCGCGGCCCCCGCCGAAGCAGTTCCATTTGGGACCGGCGGCGTTGTCACTGGTTTCCCAGGCGCACAAGCAGTCGCAGAGTGGCGATCTGGCCGGTGCGGCGACGACTCTCGAACGCGCCCTGCGGATCGAGCCCAATAATCCGCTGCTGTGGATCGAGCTCGGCGGCGTTCAGCTGAGCGAGAACAACGGCGAGCAGGCAGACAGCATGGGCCGCAAGGCGCTCGCACTGGCCACCGGTGACCCCCAGGCGCAATCGGCTTCCTGGCGGCTCATTGCCGATTCCCTGCGGCTGCAGCACCGCAACGCGGAAGCTGCCGAGGCGGATCAGAAAGCCGCTGGGCTGGCGGCCACGTTCCTCAACCGCTGATCGGTCCCCCCGATCGGGGTAGAATCGTTGCGCGCGCTAGCTCGCAGGGCTTGTGAGGAGCCGCTGGCGGGCTATCGCGCGAACCAGCGGGAACGCGGTGGCAGCGCGTGAAAAGATTTCTGTCCCTGGGCTTGTCAGCGGCGTTGTGTGCACTGCTGCTGCTTTGGCAGGCATGGCTGCCATCGATTGCCGGCGCTGTGCGCCCGCCGCAACAATCCAACACCAGGTCCGCGCCGCCCTCCGGCGGCAAGCACCTGACGGCCATTTTCATCGTCGCTCCCGCCGACCTTCCCGATCCGAACTTCGGTGGCTCGACGGTCCTCGTGATGAACGACCTCGGCCCCGCCCCGGTGGGGATCATCATCAATCGGCCGACACGGCTGCCCGTGTCCAGTCTCTTTCCGGATCTGAAGTCCCTCGCGCGCGTCCACGACAAGGTGTACTTCGGCGGACCGGTGGAGACCGATACCGTGTGGTTCCTGTTCCGTGCCGCCAAGCAGCCCAAAGACTCGGTGCCGGCGCTCGAAGGTGTCTACTTGAGCGCGAGCCGCGAGCTGCTGCTGAAGCTGCTGGCGCGTGACAAGCCCATGGAAGGGCTGCGTATCTACATCGGTCACTCAGGTTGGGCACCGGGGCAGCTCGAAGGCGAGATTGCCCACGGGGATTGGAAGCTCGAGCACGCTGACTCGGCCGGCCTCTTCAGCCGCAAGGGCGAGCATCCGTGGCCGACGCCCGAGGAAGATTCTGAATCGCCGAAGAGCAGCACCTGAGGACGATGCTCGCTCACCACCGACGCGTCTTAACGTGGTCGCTCAGGGTTTTCCGGCGTGCCGCGATTCGAGCTCTGCAACGACCCGCGCGAGGGGCAGTCCGCGGCTCTTGAGCAGCACCAGCAGGTGATAGAGCAGGTCCGCGGACTCGGCGAGCACCTTGTCATCGGTCTCGGTGACCGCCGCCAGGGCAACCTCGAGTCCTTCCTCGCCGACCTTCTGCGCGATTCTCTTCGGGCCCTGAGCAAACAGGCGAGCGGTGTAGCTCCCTTCCGGCCGTTCGGCGACCCGCTGCTCGATAATGCTCTCGAGCGATGACAGGAACGCGAGGGAGGACGTCGTTGGAGCGGCAGTGCCGTACGGTTCCGTGCCGTGCCGTTCAGCGCCCCGCGGCGCCGTGCCATGCGGTAGCCCGCCACGCGGTATCGCGCGAACTGCTGGGTCAGGAGCAAACGCCATCTCATCCCCGAAGCAGCTGGCAGTGCCCAGATGGCACACCGGGCCGCGCGGCTGGGCAGTTACGAGCAACGCATCGCGGTCGCAATCAGTGCGGATCTCTACCAGATCGAGCGTGTTGCCCGAGGTTTCCCCTTTCTCCCAGAGCCGGCCCTTCGTGCGGCTGTAGAACACGACGCGCCTGCGGCTGAAAGTCTCGCGCAACGCCTCGCGATTCATGTAGCCCACCATCAGGACCGATCCGTTGCGCGCATCCTGCACGACCGCGGTCAGCAGTCCCGCACCCTTGGCGAAATCCAGTGTGCCGATGTCTTCCGCCTGCAGAGGAGCGCCGGCAAAACGCGGAGAGCTCACGGTCGTACCTCGATTCCTGCAGCGCGCAGATCGCGCTTGAGATCACTGATGACGATAGCGCCTGAGTGGAACACGCTGGCTGCGAGCGCCGCATCGACGCGAGCCTCGCCGAACACGCTCGCGAAGTGTTCGACGGCACCCGCGCCACCGGAAGCCACGAGCGGGACGCGGCAGATGGAGCGAACACGCGACAACTGCTCAATGTCGTAACCGCGGCGCACACCGTCGCTGCCCATGCAATTGAGGACTATCTCCCCCGCGCCGCGCTCCTGCACTTCCTTCACCCACTCCAGCACGTCACGGCCGGACTCGCGTGTGCGATCCGGATCGCCGGTGAACTGGTAGGCGCGGTAACCCTCGTTCGTCAGCCGGCTGTCGATGCCGACGACGACGCACTGCGCACCGAAGCGGGTACTCAAGGCATCGATCAACCCCGGGTTCGCCAATGCGGGGGAATTGATGGATACCTTCTCCGCACCGGCGTTGAGAATTTCCTCGGCGTCCGCTACGGAACGGATGCCGCCGGCGACACAGAACGGGATGTCCAGAACGCGTGCGACTCGCTTGACCCACTGACGGTCGACCGAGCGCCCCTCCGGGCTGGCGGTGATGTCATAGAAAACCAGCTCGTCGGCACGCTCGTTACGATAGCGAGCGGCCAGTTCCATGATGTCGCCCACGACGCGATGGTCGCGGAAGCGAACACCTTTTACGACCTGGCCGTCGCGGACGTCGAGGCAGGGGATGATGCGTCGGGCAAGAA
>CAZLYG010000465.1:0-1009 GCA_964563075.1 uncultured Steroidobacteraceae bacterium
ACGCGCGGATTGTTGGCATCGACGCGTCCGATGCGATGAGCGCACCAGGCGTGCCTCAGCGGACACAGCGTTCGGCAGCAGGTCCAGAATTCCTCGGTTGAGACGTTCCGGCTCGACCACTGCGGTCGGATCGACTCGCCTCCAGCCGCTGCCGTCCAGCCACACTTCCGCCCAGGCGTGTGCGTCCGATTGACGCACGATCAGGTAGCCGCCGACGGGGTTCCATTCCCCGCCCAGATAACCAGTCACCACGTGAGCAGGCACGTGAGCATCGCGCATGAGCGCGACGAACGCGGACGCGAAGTGGCCACAAAAGCCGCGCCGCGTGCCGAACAGAAAATCATCCACCGCGTTGGCTCCGAGCGCTGGCGGCGTCAGCGTGTACTGGAATCCTCCAGTGCGCAGGAACTCGAGCACCGCGCTTACGTACGCGCTGTCCGAGCCAGCCTTTTCCCGCAATTCGCGGGCAAGTTCCAGGGATCGGGGATTGCCGCGCACCGGTTGCGTGTCGCGACGGCGTGGACCTGCTGTGATCGGGGCGGTTGACTTGACGTTCGTGTAGGAAACCGCCGTGTAGGCGGTCGTGTCCCTGACAGGCTGAGCGCCGATCAGCTCGTTGTCCTCGGTGAGAAAGGCGGCGGCAGTGGGCCGTTCCCGGACCGTGTCCAGCGCAAACCACCAGCGCTGCGAGCTGGGCTCCAGCAGGACATGGTAGCGGTACGGGGTGCCCAGATACTCCAGCTGCGGCTTGCGATACGGCCCCGCAAAGGTGCGTCGCCACGTATAGCCATCGAAGTTGTGCAGGACGGGACCGCGCCAGTACCGCATCGCCGGCGGCGGCAGCGCTCCGTCGAAGCGCACGCGAAAGGCAATGTCGTACGAAGTCGTCAGCCGCGTGATGCTCCCGGGGTTCATCGTGTCGCTGAGACCCGTCATTGCCAGATCGTCGCGCGGCAGTGCCCAGAACGCGCCGGCGAGGCGCGGGAAGAAGATGAACAGCACCAGAGCA
>CAZLYG010000465.1:1019-4478 GCA_964563075.1 uncultured Steroidobacteraceae bacterium
AACAAAGTGCGCGCTGCGAGCCTGAGGGCGCTGCGATCGTCGAAGCCCGCGGTTCTTCCGGCGTGCGGGCCTGAGGTGGGCTGGTAGCCGATCACCGCCAACGCCGCGCAGCAGATCCAGACTTGCGCCAGGTACAGGGGCGCGCGCAGCAGGGCCTGCCTGTCAAGCACGGCGGCGAGGAGCAGGAACAGCGCGACCGCCACGACGATGAGCGTATCCCGCTGCACCCTCGTCTCGAGCAATTTGCTCGCGCCCATCAGAATGAGCAGTGCCGTGCCGGCACTCAGCCCGTTGAGCGTGTGGAAGCGCGCCAGCACCGCCGCAACCATCACCGCGGCCAGCAAGCTGCGTACAAGCGTCCCCGGTAATCGCGGAGCTCGCGCCGGGCGCCACGCAGTCCATATCCGCCAGGCCGCGAGCAGCAAGGCAGCGACGGGCACCCACGCAGGCACCCGGTCCGCGTTCAGGAGTGTTCCGCTTGCGAACGTGACGGCTGCCCAGATCAGCGGCCGCAGCGTCGTGGCTTCGCCAGGCTTCTTCACTGGGCGCGCTCCGGCCGTCCGTGCAGAGCCAGCGCAGTCAGGCAGCGGTGCCTGTGCTCCGGTCCGCGGCCGGGCGGGATTCGCAGGGCCGGCAGCTCCAGGCCATACCTTTCTCCCTGCGCTTCGGCGTCGACGACCCAACGAGCCAGCTGCTCGAGCCGCTGCTCGAGGCTCAAGCCCGCCAGCGCGTCGAAACGGAACAAGCGCAGCTCACTCGCGGAGGCGCTGTATTCCTTCACCAGCAACGGCGCCTCGCGTGCGTAGGCTTTCCAGTCAACCTGCCGCGGCGAGTCTCCATCGCGAAAAGGCCGCAGCCCCAGCCACTCATCCGCGCCCGCGGCGCCTCTGGCGAGGTTACCCGTCTTGCGAGCGTCATCGGCCGGCATGGGCAGCGTTCCGCTTGGGCGCGGATAGACGATCATCCGCAGCGGCAGGTGCACCCAGCTCCAGGCGCGAAACAGACCGAACGGATGAACCGTAGTGAGCTTCAGCCGATCGATGTACACCAGGCCTCGTACGGGTGCGGCGACACTCAGCTCGATGGTGTGCCCGCCGCTGGCTGTCAGATCGGTCGCCGAGGTCGCCTCCTGTTCGATACCGGCTGCGATCCGATAGTGAGGTGCGCTTGCGGAGCCATCGAACTGCAACCGCAGCGTGCCGCTACGCTGCGCGAACGTGGGTGCCGCAATCGTTGCGCGCAGAGTGGTGCCCAGCAGGTTCCGATGGCATTGATGCATCGTGATGAGGCCGAACCCACCGAGGAGAAACGTGAGGAACAGCGCGAGGCTGTTGGCGTAATTGAGGCCGGCGACGAGCATCAGGAACACCACCAGCACGAACCCGAGCCCTGCGCGCGTTGGCAAGATGTAGATCCTGCGTCGGTGCAGAGTGAGCGGCAGAGCGTCGAGGCCCTGGCGACGGCGCACCCAGCTCCTCATCCGCAACTGCCAGTAGTTGCGCAACCCCGTGGCGCTCATTGGTCTTCACTCATGGCACCGGCCCATCGCACGGGACCGCGCTATAGCGGAACGGGTACCGATCGGATCAGCTCGTTTGCGATGCTCACGCTGTCCTCGCGGCCAGCCGGGTCGCGGCGCTCGAGCCTGTGAGCGACGACTGCCGGCGCCACCGCCTGGACGTCCTCCGGAAGCACCGCGCGGCGGCCGCTGACGAGGCTCCAGGCCTGCGCAGCGCGGATCAAGCCCTGGCCGGCGCGGGGCGACAGACCGATCTTCAGATCCGACCGGTCGCGCGTGCGGGCAATCAGCGCCTGCACATAGTCCAGCAGAGCATCGGCAACGTGCACGCTGCGCACTTCGCGTTGAATATCAATGACCGCCTCCGCGTTCAGCGCAGGCGCGATCTGGGGGAGCACATCGCGGCGATCGCCGCGGCGCAGCAGCTCTCGCTCGTGCGTGGAGTCCGGATATCCGAGAGTGACACGCATGAGAAAGCGATCGAGCTGCGATTCCGGCAGCGGAAATGTGCCCAGCTGCTCGTGCGGATTCTGCGTTGCGACGACGAAGAACGGTTCGGGCAGGGCGTAGGTCGTAATGTCGGCGCTGACCTGCCGCTCCTCCATCGCTTCCAACAGCGCGCTCTGGGTTCTCGGACTGGCGCGGTTCACTTCGTCTGCGAGCAGCAGCTGTGTGAACACCGGTCCCTTGCGGAAGTGAAATTGCTGGCTGGCGCGGTCGAACACCGAGACGCCGATGATGTCCGCGGGCAGCAGATCGCTGGTGAACTGCACCCGCTGCCAGGCGAGACCCAGGACTTGCGCCAGGGCGTGCGCGAGCGTCGTCTTGCCGACCCCGGGAACGTCCTCGATCAACAGATGTCCGCGCGCCAGCAGGCAGGCGAGGCACAGCCGGATCTGCTGCGGCTTGCCGAGAATCACGGTCTCCAGCGTATCGATGGCCGACTGCAGCCGCTGCGGGCTCGCCTGAGCTGCCGTCGCGGCGTTCACTTCGGTGGCAGTCCTCGTAGGCGCGCGAGCTGTGCCGCCAGCCCGGTGAGCGTGCGCTCCAGTTCCGCCTCGCGCTCCCGATCCTTGGCTACCACATCGGGCGGTGCGTTGCGCACGAAGCTTTCGTTCGAGAGCCGCGCGCGCATTTTGGCCAGGTCCTGGTCGGCCTTCGCGAGTACCTTGCCCAGCCGCTCGACTTCCGCTGCGACATCGATCAACCCTGCCATAGGCACGAGCAGTGTGAGATCTCCAACCAGGGCAGTCGCCGCCTGCGGCACGCTTGCACCGGGTTGGAGAACGGTGATGTTATCCAGGCCGGCGAGCCGTTCGAGGTACGGACGGAACATTTCGGCGTAGGTTTTGTCCTGGGGCGCGGCGCCCTGGAGCAGCAGCGGAATACGGCGGGACAGGGGGATGTTCATCTCGCCGCGAATCTGCAGCACTGCCCGGATGACTGCCTGCACCCAGGCAATCTCGCGCTCAGCCGCGTCGTCGCGCGGGAAGTCCGCCGCGTTGGGATACGGTGCAAGCATGACAGTGGGACCGGACTTGCCCGCCAGAGGTGCCACGCGCTGCCAGATCTCCTCCGTAATGAACGGCATCAACGGATGCAGCGCCCGCTGCAGGCCCTCGAGGATCTCCAGCAGGGTGTGCCGGGCGCCCAGCTTCGCACCCGGAGAGACATTCTCGGCCTGCAGCACGGGCTTGGAGAACTCGATGTACCAATCGCAGAACTCGTACCAGGTGAACTCGTACAGCGCCTGTGCTGCGTAGTCGAATCTGTATTCGGCGAAGGCCGTCTGGACTTCCGCGACCATCCGACCGAAGCGAGCGCGAATCCAGCGATCCGCGACCGATAGCTCCCCGCCTGGATGATGTCCGGCAGGGGCCGGCGGCACTTCCTGCATCTGCGTCAACACGAAGCGCGCGGCGTTCCACAGCTTGTTGCAG
>CAZLYG010000466.1:0-4473 GCA_964563075.1 uncultured Steroidobacteraceae bacterium
ATTCTGCAGGACCTGATTTTTCTAGGTCGCCACGCTCAGTGCGGATGCATAGCCATCGGCTGTGAGCGTGTTGGAGGCCGTCTCCGTACCGCTCTTCCATTGCGCCTTGCCATTCAAGACGGCATCCACGGCCCGTCCACCGCGCGTGCTCGCCTGCCAGTTGAGGTCAGCCCCGAGGACAGGCGAGCTCGCGTTGTCCACCTGGGCCGTGACCCCGCTCAGCTCCGGCAGGTCGCCGGCCGGCTTGAACGCCAGCCGCTCGTGGTATTTGCCGATGCCATACTTGACGGGCGCGTCACCCATGTCGATGAGCCCCACAAAACTGACTGAGTCGCGCATGGAGCCGAACACCTGGGGTTGCAGCTTGGCGGCCTGTTCGCCGAGCTCACTCGCCCTGGGCTCGTCGCCGTCACAATGCGAGGCCCAGCCGGCCAGGTAGTCCATGAGCCCGAAGGTGCTTTGGTATTCCTCGCTCTCGCTCAGCATCGACTGATGCTCGGCGGACAAAAAGCTCGCCCGAGCGTTCTGATAGTCGCCCGTGCGCGCATAGAGCAGGCCACGGTAGTAGTAGGTCATCGCGCGCTCGTAGGGCTCGCCTTTGAAGTCCTTGACCTTCTCTTCAGCGAACAGGCTGCGGGCCTTCCTGGCACTCGCATTGTCCGCATACACCGTCTCGATGCGGGCGATGGCGGCATCAAAGGCTTTCTCCGCCGTGGCGTACTCACCTTGCTCGAGCGCCGCGAGTCCCAGGTAATCGAAATTGAGCACCGCGTTGTGCTCGCCCTCGATATAGAGCGCCCTGAAGTAAGGCTGCAGCGCCTCGGGCTTGCCCGATGCAAAGACATCGGCGTCTTTCAGGATCTTGTCTTCCGCAGCGCTGCTCGCGTGAACGGCTGCACTCAGTGTGACCGCGACGGCAGCCCAGATGGCGACCTGTGCCAGTGAAGAAGGATTTTTCATGTTGTGAGATCCTTTTTAGCGGTACATCACGTCATCGGCCGCGGCGCGCTCGAACTCGTACTGACCACTCCAGACGATGGCACCCGATCCGACGTCGACCATTTCGAAAGTAATCTGGTTGTAACGCTCGGTGAGGCCGGTCCTCGCCGACCTGGAGTCGAGAGCTGCAATCTCGCCGCGCAGCCGGTAGTCGGCACCGAGCATCAGCCCTTTGGCAGTGGTGCCCTGATCGGTCTCCCCCTGGGCCTGCAGATCGCGCTCGCCCTGAACCATGGTCAGATCGGTCCGCGTGATGAATACCATCCGGCCCTGCGCAGCGCGATTGAGGTTCACGCGCAGCCGGTTGGTGATGATGTCGCGGTTGATGGCCTGTGAGCCCGTGTTCTTGAAGTACTGGGAATCGATGACGATCCGCGGCGGGTGGGCGCCGCTCGCCAGCTGCGGGTTGGTGAGCAGATCGCGCATCATCTGATCGGTCATCGAGACGATGTCATGACCTTCGATCCCCACTCCACTCACCGGCCCGGCGGTGGCAGGATCCACCTGTACCGGAGGCACCCCCGATGCATTGGGAATCCCCGCGGTGACACAGCCTGACAGCGCTGCTCCGACACCGATCAGAACGGCACTGCGTGGGATGCGTCGCAGGAGCTTCACGACTGCCCCGAGCGCAAGCAGCACGATCATCCGGAGATCGATCGAGCCGCCGCCTCCAGCTCCGCCACTACTGGCTCCGCCATCGGTCGCGGCCGGCACGTCCACGGGCGCGACAACTGGCGCCGGAACCGACATCTGGTTCGCGAACAGCGCATAGTTCACGATGCAATACCCATCACTGGAGCCGCAGTTCTTGGTGTACTCCGTCAACAGCAGCGAGGCGTAGTACGAGCCCGCGGAGGGTAGATTCGTGAGCGCGGGGGTCGAGGAGATGTTGGCAAAGTACTGCCCGGGCCCC
Organism: uncultured Steroidobacteraceae bacterium; assembly: GCA_964563075.1. Classification (GTDB taxonomy): domain Bacteria; phylum Pseudomonadota; class Gammaproteobacteria; order Steroidobacterales; family Steroidobacteraceae; genus 13-2-20CM-66-19. The sequence goes on from CAZLYG010000466.1 coordinate 1,916, forward strand.
AGCTGTCCGGTCGAGGAGCCGCTCGCCAGCGACGCTGTCGCGATCCGGTTGCCCGTAATCGAGCCGCCCTGGTACTGCGATGTCGTCAGCCACAGCTCCAGGCGCAACGTTCCAGTGGTGTACGTCGTGGAGTTGTTCTGGATCTTCGCGACGTTGATCTGTACTGTGTTTGCCGAGAAACTGACGCTGTAGGACACGGGGCCCACAAACTGCAGATTGCCGTTTCCACCGGTGTCCGCCCCGCTGCCGACGGTAAACATCCCGGTGAAGGGTGCGTAGGTATCGGTGCAATACCCATCGCTCGAACCGCAGCTCTGCGTGTACTCCGTCACGAACAGAGTCGCGTAGTAGGTACCGCTCCCCGGCAGGTTGGTCAGCGGCACGGTCGGTGTGAGATTCGAGAAAGACTGCCCGGGGCCCAGCTGGCCGTTCGTGGTGCCGGTGATCTGGTACTCGGCCACTTTGTAACCGTTGAAGGTGCCGCCGGAATAGGCTTGCGTCGATAACCACAACTCCAGGCGCAACGAGCCGGTGTAGTACGACGCGGAATTGTTCAGGAGCTTCGCCACGGTCAGCTGTACGGTTCCGGCGGCGGCATTGGCTTGATAGGAGATGGCGCCGACGATCTGGACGCTGGACGGACCGCCACCGCCGCCAGTTCCGCTGGAGATCACAAACGGTGTGCTGAAGTTCGAGTAGGCCTCGAGGCAGTACCCGTCGCTCGTGCCGCAGTTCTGCGTGTACTCCGTCACGACGAGGATCGCCGAGTATGTGCCTGCGCCCGGCAGGTTGGTCAGCGGCACCGTGCCGTTGATGTTCGAGAAGGACTGGTTGGGCCCGAGTTGACCATTCGTGCTGCCCTGAATCGGCAGGAGCGCGACGCGATTTCCGAGCAGCGTACCGCTGCCGGAGTAGGCATTGGACGCAAGCCACAGCTCAACACGCAAGGTGCCGGTAGTGTAGGTCGCGGAAGGGTTGGAGATCTGAGCCACATGTAGCGCGACTGTTCCGGCGCTCAGGTCCGCCGAATACGCCGCAGTCCCGGACAGCGTCACATCCTGAGCGGCGTTCGCGACACCCATCAGGCTCAGTAGCACCAGTGCGACGGTGACGATCTTCTTCAGCATGACGTGCGACCTCTGTGCCCCTGGGGGCACCGGCGTTCGATATATCGGTGATCCGCTGCGCGGATGCTGTGTTCGTTGTTCTGGCGGCAAGCTAGGGCAAGTGCGCCGCAGCGCTCATCCCCCTGCAGGGTGATTCGGACTGCTCTGCATGACGCCAGTCTCACGGACTCCCCCAACGCAGACCACTCCAGTGGTTCGGGCCGGCGCGCACGGGGTCGGGACCGCAGAACAGCGAGGCCGATGCCAACAGCGTCACCAGTTCCAGCGTCGAATGAATGTCACACTTGCGAAATACAGCCTTGAGCTGTGTGCGGATGGTTTCGCGGGACACCGACAGGAGCCGCGCCGCACTATCGACACTTCCGGTTCGCAACACCGCCGTCGCGGCAGCCGTTTCCCCGGACGTCAGTCCGAATAGATCCCGCAGCAGCGGCTCGAGGGTGCCCCGGCTGTGCCGCCGTGACACCGCATGAAGCAGGAACAGCGCCCCGCCCTCTCCGGCCGGCTGCTTGGATTCCAGAGGATGGATCGCCACGATCCAGGCTCGCTGAGCACCAGGGCGGTGCAATCGCAGACCGCGGGAAGCGCTACGGCCGACGGCACCGGATCGCATGGACTGCAGCAGCCCCTCCAGACGACGATCGTCCGGGCAGGAACCCATCGAGACGTGGCCCCGTTGCAGCCGCAGGCTCTGGCGAGCATCGAGCACGCGCTTGGCGGAGATGTTCCAGAAATGAAGCTTTCTGGACGGATCCACGATGAACAGCGGATCCGAATGTCGGTCGAGAACCCAACAGAGAGCCTCGAGCGGCGGCGCTCTATCCATCTCGAGACCGCCGAGGCAGGCGGAGCCCGGGGTGGCACACTCCTGATCGCGATCCTGAAGCGCCCGGTCCAACATTCGCCATTGCCCTCTGTCACCATGGATGGCCTGGAACATCCATACCTGTCGTGAGCCGGCGATGTGTCCCACACGCCGGGGCAAGCCAGGGTCGGCGGGGCAATGGCGAGCGGAGCTGGGGCAGGCGAATGGGGGCGGAGCTCGACGAGTGTCGATCTCCTCGAACGAAGGTGCACCGCCAATGCGGTGCGCGCTATCTCACGCGCAGGGCAAAGCGGTCCGTCTGCGTTGAATCGGGCCCCGCCGACTCGGGGGCGATCGAAATCTCGTAGTCCCCGCGAGGCAGTTGACTTTGATCGATGTAGACCCTGACGTAGCGATCGGCTGCAGGGGTCACCGAGTCGGCGCGGCCGATCGGGTTCCTCGCAGGCCCTTGGAGTTGCGTAAGACGGACTGCGTATCCCCCCGCCGGAGCAACACTGGACGGAAGTATCCGCAACTCGATCGCACCAGGCTGCGGCGAGGCCGGGATGTCGATGGGGAGCGCGGCGGCACGGATACGTACGAGCACATAGCTATGAACCACGGGG
>CAZLYG010000467.1:0-4418 GCA_964563075.1 uncultured Steroidobacteraceae bacterium
CTGCAGGAAAAGATACATGACCAGGAACACGAGCACGATCGCCTCGAACAGCGTCTTGACGACCTCTTCGATCGAGATCCGCACGAATGGCGTGGTGTCGAAGGGGTAGACGACCTGGAGCCCCGGGGGAAAGAACGGCGCGAGCTGCTGGAGGGTCGCGTCGATGGCCTTGCGCGTATCCAGTGCGTTGGCTCCCGGTGCCAGCTTGATGGCGAGCCCCGCCGCCGGCAGGCCATTGTACTTCGTGCTGACCGCGTAGTTTTCGGCACCCAGCTCCACGCGTGCCACATCACCCAGCAGCACCCGCGATCCGCTGTTGGTGACCCTGAGCAGGACGCGCCGGAACTGATCCGGGCTCTGCAACCACTGGGGCCCGATGATCGTCGCATTCAGGCGCTGGCCGTGGATCGAGGGCAGGCCGCCGAGCTCGCCGGAGGCGACCTGCACGTTCTGCGCCTGCAGGGCGCCGGCCACATCGTCCGGTGTCATCCCGAAATTGTTCAGCTTCGCGGGGTCCAGCCAGATGCGCATCGCATACTGAGACCCGAACAGCTGGTAGTCGCCCACACCGGCCGTGCGGCTGATGGCGTCCTGGACATGCGAGGCGACGTAGTCGCCGATGTCCGGCCCGGACATGCTGCCATCGGTCGAGACGAATCCGACGATGACGAGAAAGTTGCGGGTGGCCTTCGCGACTCGCAGACCCTGCAGCTGCACTTCCGCAGGCAGCGAGGGCGTTGCCAGTTGCAGCTTGTTCTGCACCTGCACCTGCGAAATGTCGGGGTTCGTACCCTGCTCGAAGTACAGGGTGATCGTCATGTTGCCGTCTTTGTCGCTCTCGGAGGAGAAGTACAGGAGATGATCGAGGCCGCTCAGTTGCTGCTCGATGACCTGTGTGACGGTGTTCTGCACGGTCTCGGCCGAGGCGCCCGGATACGTGACCGAGATCGAGATGGCCGGCGGAGCAATGCTCGGATACTGGGCGACCGGCAGGGTGGCCACTGCCAGAATCCCGGCGAGCATGATCACGATCGCAATGACCCAGGCGAAGATGGGCCGATCGATGAAGAAGTTGACCATGTGCGCGGACTGGCTACGGATTGGGCGTACGCGCAGGGATCACCGCACCCCGGCCTTGCCCGGGCACCTCGGCCTGAAGCTCCTCCGCCTTGACTGTTGCGCCGGGTTTGACGAACTGCAGCCCTTCGACGATGACACGATCGCCGGACTTGAGCCCGTCCGTGACGACCCACTTGTCCCCGATGGCCCGCTCGGTCACGAGCTTGCGCAGCTCGACCTTGTCATCGGCTCCGACGACGAGCGCCGTCGGATCGCCTTTCTGGTCGTGCGTCACGGCGAGCTGTGGCACCAGAAAGGCCTTGCGATGGCCTTCCTCGATCTGCTCGCGCACGAACATTCCCGGCAGCAGGACTTTGTCCGGGTTTGGAAATAGCGCCCGCAAGGTCACGGAGCCGGTCGTCGGGTCGACGGAGACGTCCGCGAACTGCAGTTTCCCAGGCAGGTCGTAGCGGCTGCCGTCCTCGAGGACCAGATGCACTTCGGCCTTGTTGCCGTCTGCCACAACGAGCTCTCCCGCTGCGAGCTCGCGCTTGAGCCGCAGCAACACGGCAATCGGCTGTGTCACGTCCACGTATATCGGATCGAGCTGCTGCACCGTTGCGAGCGCGGCAGTTTGATCTGCGGTGACCAGCGCCCCTTCCGTCACCGATGAGCGGCCGACGCGTCCGGAGATTGGCGACAGCAGCCGCGTATACACGAGGTTTATTCTCGCGGTATCGGTTGAGGCTTTGCTCTGCGCCGCCGCTGCAACAGCATTGGCGTAATCCTGCTTGCTGACCGCGTTCGCTTCCGCCAGTGGTTTATAGCGCTCGGCCTGCAGCCTGGACGACTCGGCACTGGCCATCGCGCTCGCGTACGCCGCCTGGTACAGAGCCGGATCGATCTGGTAGAGCTGTTGCCCCTCCTTCACGTCGCTGCCTTCGATGAACATGCGCTTCAGAATCACCCCGTTCACCTGGGGCCGGATTTCAGCGACTCTGTACGGCACGGTGCGGCCGGGCAGTTCCGTCGTCAGACCTACAGGTTGAGGAGTGAGGGTAGTCACCTTGACGGTCACTACGGGAGGCGCGCTCGGCGCCCTCTGCTTGGAACCGCACGCGGTGAGCGCAGCAGCCAAGGCCACGGCGACGCTCGTTCGCAATACCTTTGATGCATGGCCCGATCCCAAGCGGGCCATCATGACGCCGAGGACCCGCAGGAAAGTTCGCATCGCTCTTCCTTCAAGGACCACGGTCTATTCTACTTCGCCATCAATCGCGCGAAACACCTCCCTGCCGGGGCGCCGGCGCAGGAGACTGCAGGGTCTCGTCGAAGAGCGCGAGCATGAGATTCCATGCGCGCCGGTCCGCCTGCTCGTCGCTCACGCCTCGGCGGGCACGACCGGGTCGTCGTCCCCAATCATCATCAGCACTTTCGCCGCGATGGGTCCGCCCGCACTTCCGGTCGGTCGCATGAAACCCGGATGGAATCCGACGGCGCACCGGATGGGCGCGCGATCGCGCGCCAGCTCCAGCGCGACGATGCCGCCGAGACAGAATCGTGTGCCAGGAGAATTCCCGGAGCGCACCCGCCACCGGCACCGTCGGCGAGAAAACCCGTCAGGCGAACTTCGCCAACGAGATAGGTACATGGAACCAGGTCCATGGCTGGCGACCTCGGAGCCGCGATGGCCCAGGGCGCGAATTTTAGCCCGGTGACTTTTTCGCTGCCCGGGCGCGCTTGATCTGTTCGCTCAGCTCACGCATGTCGTTCAGCGTGCGCCGCGGCGCCGCCGGCGGGTCCAACGATGCCGCTCGGTCGGCAGTGCTGTAGGGGTCCATGCCGGCGCGGGACGATGGGGAGCCGTCCGGCTCCAGATGTGTGGAGGCCGCCTCCTGCAGCGCCTTCAGCCGCTGAGTATCGATCTCGCGACTGAAGGTACCCGTGTCCGTTCGCCATTCCCACGTCGCATTCCCGCGCTCGTCGAATGTTATGCGACCGGTGGGTTCCGGGTCGGGTTTCTTCTCCTGGCTCATGGGGCGCATTTAGCGGTTCAATCGTATCCATGATCATGATCCACGCTCGGGGCCTGCCCGCACTGCGAATCGCCTCACAGAATCACACCAGGCGTCCAAGTGGTTCCGCAACGCGGACATATTCCGCCCCCGGCTAGCCGCCGCGGCCCCAGGGCCACATGCGCTGCAACACCCCATCACGGCGCACGTACTGGTGCCACAGCGCCGCCAGGATGTGCAGACCTGCGAGCCCAAACAGCGTGTACGCCAAGTACCCATGGATGTCTTCAGTGGGATGGAAGATCGCGCGATTGCGCCGAACACCGAAGTCCACCTGAAAGAGTCCAAAATCGAACACGCGACCGTGCCAGATGAAAGTGACGATGCCGAAGATGGGGATGACGAGCAGCAGAACGTAGAGCAACAGATGCACGGGGTACGACAGCCGGCGGGAAAACTCACCCACGTGCGGAGGTAGATCGGGGGGCCGATGAGTGCTGCGCCACCAGAGGCGCGCCATGATCAGTATCCACAGCGCCAGGCCGATCAATGCGTGGATATTGATCCAGAAGGTTTGCGTACTGCGGGGCCAGGAATCGTGCAGGAGGCCGAGCACCCCGACAACGACGATGAGCACCACGGCACTCCAGTGGAATGCAACGGCGCCCATGCCGTAGGTGGCCGATGTCCCGGGAGTCGCAATGCTGCTGCTCATTGGTCAGTCGGCCATTCACGATGCTGGCTGTGAGGAGCCGCAGCATCGCCTTGAGGACCTCAAATCGTCAATCGGCGGCGCCTGTACACTCCGGCCACGCGATCGATCTTCAGCCGACTCGCAGGAGCTTGCGCCGGCTGCGTATGGTCAGTGCGACTGCGCCCAGGCCGGCCAGCAGCAGCCACACCATCGGCGGCTCGGGAACAGCAACGGCGCCGGCGGCCTGGGTAATCGAGAAGTCGCTCGCCGTAAACTGAGGATTCGCGGCCAGCCACGCAGCGTCGATGCTGAACGTGGGATCGGCGCTGGCCGACAAGGTCACATCGAGATCGTCTGTGCTTCCGGCGGGCAATGACACACCGGCCTGCGCAAACACCTCCACCCAATAGGGATGATCGATAGCCAATGTGACCGGATCGCTCTCGTCGAGCGCGCTCGGCGCACCGCTCGCGTACAGCGTCCCCTGGCTGGCTGTCGCCTGGAAAGGCAACTGAATGCTCGGTAGACCGTTCGCGTCCAGCGTTGGATTGTAGGTCGCCGGATCCATCACGCTGACCGCTGCGAACGAGCCTGAAGTGTCCGCCGTGGAACCGGTCGCCACCCCCACGGTTCGGCGGTGCCAACGCTTA
>CAZLYG010000468.1:0-4398 GCA_964563075.1 uncultured Steroidobacteraceae bacterium
GGCGATTGCCCAGCGGCGCTGTGCGTTGCACGAGCTGTATGTTTCCTTCGGCCAGGGTCTGCAGATGACCAACATCCTGAAGGATGTCTGGGAGGATCGCAGTCGCGGGGCGTGTTGGCTGCCGCAGGAAGTATTCACGCGCCAGGGCCTGGAGCTGGAGCACTTGCGCCCCGGCGAGCCGGATCCCCGCTTCGATGCTGCGATGAGCGAGCTGGTCGGCGTGGCACATGCCCACCTGCGCGATGCGCTCGCCTTCACTTTGCTGATCCCGCGCAACGAGACCGGAATCCGCCGCTTCTGCCTGTGGGCCATCGGTCTGGCCGTACTGACGCTGCAGAAGATTCAGCAGACGCCGGGTTTCACCTCCGGCGCGCAGGTGAAGGTGTCACGCCGCGCCGTCGCCATGACCCAACTTCTGACCAACGTAGCGATTCGCAGCGACTGGATGCTGCGCCTGCTGTTCGACCGTGCGGCGCGTGGATTGCCCCTTGCCGCGATGCCGGCCCGGCGCCCGCCGCGCGCTGCCGTTCACCTGGTCAAGACCGAATACGGGCACGGCGCCATGCACGTTCCCCAAGACCGATCCACCCGTCGCTCCGAAGGGAGATCCGGCCATTGAATAGCTCTCCGGCTCGCGATGCGAGCGTTGCCCAGTTACGTGTCGCGCGGCGCGGCGGCCTCGAAGAGGCCACTCGCACTGCAGCGATCGATCGCGCAATGCGCGGTGCGCGTGGTGCGCTGGCTGCCCTCCAGGATGGCTCGGGGTACTGGGCGTTCGAGCTGGAGGCGGACTGCACGATCCCCGCCGAATACATCATGATGCTTCACTACCTTGGGGAGCCTGACCCGCCCCTCGAGGCCAAGCTCGCCGCTTACCTGCGCACGCGCCAGGCGGCGGAGCACGGCGGCTGGCCGCTGTATCACGGCGGTGATCTGGACCTCAGCTGCACCGTCAAGGCGTACTTTGCTTTGAAGCTCGCGGGCGACAGCCCCGATGCGCCGCACATGGCACGCGCGCGTGCTGCAATTCTCGAACGCGGGGGAGCTGCCAGGGCCAACGTCTTCACGCGGATTGCGCTCGCTCTGTTTGGCGAGCTCCCGTGGCGCGGGGTTCCCTACATCCCGGTCGAGATCATGCTGATGCCGCGCTGGTTCCCCTTCAACATCCACCGCGTGTCCTACTGGTCGCGCACGGTGATGGTGCCGCTCTTCATCCTGACCACCTACAAGCCGGTGGCCAGGAACCCGCGCGGCATCCACATTCGCGAGCTGTTCACCGTCCCGCCGGAACAGGAGCGTCACTACTTTCAGCGTGCCGGTCGCGCCGGGCCGCTCGCGAAGGCCTTTCTGCTGCTCGATCATTGCGTCCGCCACATCGACCGGCTCATTCCCAAGGCAATGCGCCACCGTGCCACTCGCCGAGCCGAAGAATGGATCCTGGAGCGTCTCAACGGCGAGGACGGCCTGGGTGCGATCTTCCCGGCAATGGTCAATGCGCTCGAGGCGATGATTCTCCTCGGCTACCCGCGCGACGATCAGCGTGTGGTCACCGCCCGGCGCGCGCTGGAGAAACTGCTGGTCGTCGGGCCCTCCAGCGCGTACTGCCAGCCGTGCGTATCGCCGATCTGGGATACGGGGCTGGCGGTGCTGGCGCTGCAGGAGGAGGGTGGCAGCGCCGCCGCCGTTGCCGCCGAGCGTGCGCTGCACTGGCTGCAGACCCAACAGGTTCTCAACGGACCCGCCGACTGGCAGGTGAGCCGGCCGTCGTTGCCGCCGGGGGGTTGGGCCTTCCAGTTCGGCAACAGCTTCTATCCCGATCTGGATGACACGGCGGTCGTTGTCTGGGCGATGTGTCAATCGCACGACTCGGGACGTTATACGCACAATATCAACCGTGCCCTGAACTGGCTGGTGGGCATGCAGAGCAGCAACGGGGGCTTTGCCGCCTTCGATGTCGACAACACCCATTACAACCTCAACTACATTCCGTTCGCGGATCACGGCGCCCTGCTGGATCCCCCGACGAGCGACGTCACGGCTCGTGTCGTGACCGCCCTGGCCGTTTCCGGACGGCCGCAGGACAGGGTGGCCATGGAGCGCGCGATTGCCTTTCTGCGCAAGGAACAGGAGCCCGACGGCTCATGGTTCGGGCGCTGGGGCACCAACTACATCTACGGCACCTGGTCGGTACTCGTCGCGCTGGCAAACGCCCGTATCGGACCGGACGACGAGGCCGTGCGGCGTGGGGTGAAGTGGCTGCTGGCGCGCCAGAATGCGGACGGCGGCTGGGGAGAAAGCAACGACAGCTACGTTCTCCCGCAGCCTCCACCGATGGCCAGCACCGCCTACCAGACGGCATGGGCCCTGTTGGCGCTGATCGCCTCGGGCGAGGCCGCTTCAGAGGCTGTGCGCGCGGGTGTCGACTATCTGTTGCGCACTCAACAGGCCGAAGGTCTGTGGAGCGATCCGAGCTTCACTGCGCCGGGCTTCCCACGCGTGTTCTATCTCAAGTACCACGGGTATTGCGCCTATTTCCCGCTGTGGGCCCTGGCTGCCTACCGCAACCAGGCGCGTTCCGGAGCGGCTCATTGACGCTCTCGTTGGGATCGTCTGCGCGCTGCAATCCGAAGCGCGGCATCTCGGCTCGGCGACACGACGAAGTGAATCTCTCCAGCAGCTGGCGGACGGGACGCTGGTGTGCGTTTCCGGTATGGGCGGCCAAGCGGCGGCTCGTGGCGCGCAACGGCTCGTCGATGCCGGTGCCGCCGCTCTCGTCAGCTGGGGAATGGCCGGTGGACTGGACCCCTCCTTGATCGCCGGGACGCTGCTGCTCCCCCATGCAGTCATCGCTGACAACGGCCAAGCCATCGAGACATCGCGGCCCTGGCGCGAACGGCTGAGCGCTGCCATTTCCTCACGGCTTACGCCAGTATCCGGGAAGCTCGCGACGGCGGGGCAGGCGGTGGCGTCCATCGCGGAAAAAGCCGCGCTGTTTCGCGAAACCGGTGCAGCCGCGGTCGATATGGAGAGCTTCGGCATTGCGCAAGTGGCAATTGCATGCCGCGTGCCCTTTCTTGCAGTGCGTGTGATCGTTGATACGGCTGCCGATGAGCTGTCGGGAGCTGTGAAGAGGGCGGCGAATGCGGAGGGTCACCTCAGTATGTGGCGCCTGCTCGGAGGCCTTGCTCTGGCGCCCGCGGATCTGCCTGCGCTCCTCCGGCTGGCGCGGCGCTACCGGTCCGCGGCCAGCTCGCTGGCCGCGGTCGCAGGCGCGGCGTCGCTGTCTGCGTCCGCCTTCCCGCGGCTCGAGCACTCGTCGCCCGCGGCAACCTCATGAAAGCGCTGGTTACCGGCGCCACCGGGTTTGTGGGCTCGGCTGTCGCTCGCGCGCTGTTGCAGGCGGGGTGGCAGGTTACGGCGCTGGTGCGGCCGAGCGCCGATTTGCGCAATCTGCGCGGGCTCGGGGCCGATCTGGCCCCCGGCGATCTGAGCGACCCCGCCTCACTCGATCGCGCCCTGAACGGGTGCGGCGCGCTGTTCCATGTAGCCGCCGACTACCGCCTCGGCGCGCGCAACCCACAGGAGCTCTACCGCACTAATGTCGAGGGAACGCGCAACATCATGGAAGCCGCGCGCCGGGCCGGCACCGCGCGCGTGGTGTACACGAGCAGCGTTGCGACCATCGGGCTGCCTGCTGACGGCACACCCGGCAGGGAAGAGACGCCGGTCACGATCGCAGACATGATCGGACACTACAAGCGATCGAAGTTTCTCGCCGAAGAGGTGGCCCGCGAGGCGGCCCGCAGCGGGATGTCTGTCGTTATCGTCAATCCCTCCACCCCGGTGGGCCCGGGCGACGTCAAACCAACACCCACCGGACGGATGGTGATGGATGCCGCCGCCGGCCGGATGCCCGCCTATGTGGACACCGGCCTGAACATAGTGCATGTGGATGACGTCGCCGCCGGCCATCTGCTCGCGTTCGAGCGGGGACGCCCGGGGGAGCGCTACATTCTCGGCGGACTGGACATGAGCCTGCGGGACATCCTCGCAGAGATTGCTCGGCTCAGCGGTCGTAAGCCGCCGCGCGTGCGCTTGTCCACTTCCGTGGTGCTCCCGATCGCCTACGCGGCGGAGCTGGTGGCGCGCGTGACGGGCCTGCCTAACCGCGTCACGGTGGAGGGGGTGCGCATGGCCCGCAAGCGCATGTTCTTCGCGAGCGACAAGGCCGCGCGGGAGCTCGGGTACCGCTGGCGGCCGCCCGTACAGGCCTTCGCGGATGCAGTGCTGTGGTTCCGCGAGCAGGGCCTGCTGTCGTAAAATGAGCCACCGCGACTGCGCCTCCACCGTCATGGCAGACATCTCGCACCCGCCTGTCCCCGCAACCCAACGCCCCTG
>CAZLYG010000469.1:0-4389 GCA_964563075.1 uncultured Steroidobacteraceae bacterium
CGTGCCAGGGACCCAGGGTAAATGCGACGAGAATGGCGGGGACGGAGGACACTATGGGTCCTACATAGGGAATGAACTCGAGGACACCCGCAAGAATCCCGAGAGACAAGGCCAGCGGAACACCGATCAACCACAACCCGAGCACAGTGGTGGCACCGACGCTCAGCATCGCAATGGCAACTCCCTTCAGCCAGCGGCTCAGGGCGGTGCCGAGAGCGTCAAGTACTCCACTGGTCCGCCCGCGGGCCGCGGCAGGAACCAACCGCAGCACGCCGCGCCGATACCACCCGGGATCCGCTGCGACGAACACCCCGACAAAGAGGATCAATATCGCGGCGGTGACAGCGTCCACGAAGCCGGTCGCAGCCTCGGTCACGAAGTGCGAAACGGACTGCACGGGCATCGAGTGCGAGCTGGACTGGAGCAGAGCGCCAAGTCTCGTGCGTTGAACCTGCGCCCACTCCTGCTCGAGCGTCTGCCCGAGTTGGCCGAACTGCGCATCCAGGCGGGCTCCCATGAGGGTTCCCAACCCCAAGACGGCGATCACGATGAGGCCGATCACGGCCGCGAGTGCCCAGCGCCGGCTCAAGTGCACGTGCTGCATCAGCAGACGCGCCAGCGACACGAGCGCGACCGCAAGGATGATTCCGCCAAATATCAACAGGACGACATCGACGAGGCGCCATAGGATGACCGCGACCGCCGCGATCGCTCCAACGATCACGACGCGACGCGCGAACTCGGCGGTAGTGAGACTCAAACGCCCGGGTATCACGGCCCGGTCAAGGTGACATCGGCGCGGCGCCCGCGCCGGTGCGGGGGGCGCCGCGCGCGAACAGTGCCATCGCGACCAGCGCCCAGCCGCCAATGATCAGGTTGATTCCCACGAGTAGGCCCAGTGCCCACAGCGCTGCGCCGGGAAGGCTGAGGAAAAGTATCGCGGCCAGGATGACGTCAACGATGCCACTGATGAGCAGCCACACCCAGTGGCCGAACAGGCTCCTGCGATGCTCGAGCGAATACAGGATCGTGGCAATACCCTCGATCAGCAGAAAGGCGATCAGCACCGCCGTCAGAGACAGCGTCCCCTGAAACGGCCAGCGCAGCAGCAGGAACCCCACGACCACACCGAGAATTCCGGAGATCAGCGACCAAGTGAAGCCCGGGGTGCCCGTCGCCCGGAAGGTGGTGATCAGGCCTATGACGCCGCTGATCAGGAGAATCCACCCCAACACGAGAGTGACCGCCAAGGTAGCGAGCACGGGGATCAACACCGCGGCGACGCCGAGCGCGACGAGCAGGATCCCTTCGATCAGGAACCAACCCCAATGCCGCCGCATGTGCTCGCTCACCGCGGCGGCGCCGAATGTGGAGGATGGTGTCGAAGGAGTATTCACGGCACAGGTATGGCTGCCCGCCCGAGCGCGGTCAGCCATGATGCAGCAGCAACTTTGTGGCCCGGGGCGTTGCCGGAGCGCCCCGCGCCTCAATCCGGTACAGCATTTGCTGCGACACGAGGCGAGACTCGAGGAATTCCCCTTGAATACGCGGTTGCAATCGAGAGGATTTACTGCCGACACCGCGGCCAACGAGGAGCCGCAGTCCATTGTGACACTGGTACGCCGGCTCGCACGGCAGCTGACCACACTGCTGCGTAACGAGTTGGCACTCGCCACCGCGGAGCTGCTCCGCGCGGTGAGGATCACCGTGGCGGGTGCCATGGCAGCTCTGGCGGGCGCAGTCATCCTGTTCGCAGGCTTTCTTGTCCTGCTGAGCGCCGCTGTGCTGGCGCTCAGTCTTGTGCTTGCGCCCTGGCTGGCGGCGCTCATCGTGGGCGCGGCAGTGAGCCTTCTCGGCGCCATTGCCTTAGGTATCGGCATCCGCCGGCTGCGGCCTGAATCCCTGCATCTTCCTAGAACGACCCGATCGCTATCGAAAGACAAGGCAGCGGTCCTGAGGAGAGTCCAATGAACGCCGGGGAGTATGTCTCAGAGCCTGAAGATCTGGAGCACGAAGCAGACATCGCTCGCGAGCAGGTGGATCGAACGCTCGATGAGCTCGCTGGCCGCGTTTCTCTGAAGCGCCGGGCTACGGAAGCCGCAGGAAGTCTGCGCGCCGCGGCGGCCCGGACTTATCGCCACGCGAGCCCTGAAATTACTACACTGATCCGCCTGGATCATACCCACGTGCTTGCCGCCTTCCGCCGCTATCGCCCGGCGTCATCCGCCGCGCGCAAGCGTGCTCTCGCTGCCAACGTGTGTCTGGCGCTGGAAATCCACGCGCAGCTCGAGGAAGAAATTTTCTACCCGGCGTTGCGCACAATCGGCACTGAGGCGGTCGAGAAGAGCGTGCATGACCACGCGGAGATGCGTTCACTCATTGCAGAGCTGCGAGCGACAGCCCCGAACGAGGCGGCTCATGATGAGATCTTCGCCAGGCTGATCCGGACTGTGCTCCACCACGTCGCCGAGGAGGAGACTGTCCTGATACCCCTGGCAGAGGCCCACTTGAAAGAGCAGCTCCGTGAGTTGGGCTGGAGGATGACGGCCCGCCGTCTGCAGCTGCTGCGGCCTCACGCCGCCGAAGTGGCCACGACGACGGCACTGACCTTTCCCGTCGCCACCACGCTGGCCGCAGTGGGGACCTGTGCTGCTGTGTGGATGCTCCTCAGGCGTTTCACCTCACTCGATCGCTAAGCCAGACCCCTCGAAGGCGACCGCGGCCGAAGCGCCGCGGCGTGTTCGGTCGCACCCCGTGGTACCTGTCGCGGTGGCGCTGCAGCGTCGGAATTCTCCGACAACAAGAGGAACCTCAACCTTCTTCTGCTGGGCAACGTGTTCGTAGCATTCTTGAGCGCACTTGCATCTACCAACATCAGTGAGGACACGATGAAAATCGCACAGATCGCCCCCCTCTGCGAAGCCGTACCTCCCAAGCTCTACGGAGGCACGGAGCGAGTCGTGGCGAGTCTGTGCGACGCCTTGTGCGAGCTCGGCCACGAGGTAGTGCTGTTCGCGGCGGGGGACGCGCGCACCCAGGCAAAACTGGTAGCTGCACGCCAACAGGCGTTGCGGCTCGACCCGAGCCCCCTGAAATCCGACCACGCTGCCCATCTGGCGATGCTCCACGGGGTGCGCAAGCTGGTCGGGGCGTTCGACGTGCTGCACTTTCATACTGAGCTGCTGCATTTGCCACTGTTCGAATCCGTCGCGCAGCGCACGGTGACCACGCTGCATGGACGGCTGGATATCGAGGATCTGCATCGCGCATTGGAGTGCTGGCCGAAGTACGGTCTGGTATCGATCTCCGACTCGCAGCGCTCACCCATCCCGGCGGCCAACTGGCTGGGGACGGTCAAGCACGGGCTGGCCCCGGATCTGTACCGGCCTCCGCAGCGACCCTCGGGGGATTACCTGGCCTTCCTGGGCCGCATTTCGCCCGAAAAGGGCGCGGACCGGGCGATACGGCTGGCGCGTCAGGCCGGCATTCCCCTGAAGATCGCGGCCAAGGTGGACACTGCGGACGCCGCGTACTTCCAGGCCGTTGTAAAGCCGTTGCTGGACGATCCGCTGGTCGAATTCATCGGCGAGATCGGCGATGCAGACAAGTCCGAGTTCCTGGGCAACGCCCGGGCGCTGCTGTTTCCCATTCAGTGGCCTGAGCCGTTCGGACTGGTGATGATCGAGTCACTGGCGTGCGCCACTCCGGTGGTGGCGTGGAATTGCGGAGCGGTTCCTGAGATCATCGACGACACTGTCACCGGGTTCATCGTCGACTCGGAAGAGCAGGCATTGCATGCGATCGATCAGGCCCAGTATCTCGATCGTGCGTGCATCCGTAGCGTCTTCGAGCAGAGGTTCACCGCGCAAGCGATGGCCAGAGCCTACGTAAAGGTGTACGAACAGATGTTGCGACCGCAGCGCGAGTACGTCCGCCTCGTCTCATGAGTCAGGCCCAGGATTCCGGACCACGGCGCGGGCTACTACCGCGATTCACGCTCAAGGACGGCAACACCTTCCTGCTTGCCGACGCTCTGGGTGACGTCCATGACCGGGAGGATGGCCTGTTCACCGACGATACGCGGGTGCTGTCGCGATTGGAGCTGTCGATTGCGGACCGTCCCGTCTCGCTGCTGGGGGCCGCCGTATCCGAGGACAATACCTCGTTTTCCGCGCACCTCACCAACCGCCCCCTGCCGGCGCTCGGGGAGCGGGTCATTCCTCAGGGGGTCATCCACATCGAGCGTCGGCGGTTGCTTCTCCAAGGCCGGATGTACGAGCGGCTGACCCTCACCAACTTCAGCGACCGGGCTGCGGAAGTGCCGGTTCGACTCGTGTTCGAGGCAGACTTCGCGGACATTTTCGAGATCCAAGGCCATGTGCGCCCGGC